>NZ_JAUBPR010000065.1:0-36423 GCF_036700845.1 Microcoleus sp. S13_C5 | reverse complement strand
ATCTACTGAGTATGCTTTCATTGGTATATTATTTTTAGTCGATTCTATTGTACCTCATAACATCCGGAAGTGCTGTATTATCTGAATCAGACTCCGCATCTGTTCAGGAAATATTGTATCTTCACTCAGTGCCGGGGATGCGGGAATCGATTCGGGAAGGACTGGCAACGCCAATTGAGGATTGCGATCGCTCTTTGGAGTGGTGAGGAGAACCCACTATACGTGCCATAATCAGCCATATTCTCTGGTACGCGATCGCCTGAACCTATGGATGCGCTAATCGGCAAAACTTTACAGGGTGGAAAGTACACCCTCGAACAAGAATTGGGCCGCGGCGGCTTTGGAATAACTTTCAGGGCAAATCACCGCTATTTAGGACAGCCTGTAGTCATTAAAACCCTCAACGAATCTCTGCAGCAGCAACCCAATTTTGCTGAGTTCGATCGCAAGTTTCAAGACGAAGCGAGGCGGTTGGCTTCCTGCGTTCATCCGAATATTGTCCGCGTCAGCGATTTCTTTGTGGAAGACGGGCAGCCTTACATGGTGATGGACTACATTGCCGGTCAGAATTTGGGCGATGTAGTCGGTTCCAATAATCCGCTGCCAGAAAATCTTGCAATTCTCTACATCACTCAAATAGGGGCTGCTTTAAAAGTAGTTCATCAAAAGGGTTTGCTGCACCGAGATGTCAAGCCGCAAAACATTCTTTTGCGCCAAGGTACTCAGGAAGTCGTGCTGATTGACTTTGGCATTGCCCGCGAGTTTACTCCTGGTGCAACCCAAAGTCACACTAATATGGTGTCCGACGGCTACGCGCCCCCAGAACAGTATTTCGCTCAAGGAAAATATACGCCCGCAACAGATGTTTACGGTATGGCGGCGACGCTTTACACTTTACTGACAGCACAGGTGCCGGTGGCTGCAATTTTACGTACCAGTCAGCCGATGCCTTCACCCCGCGACTTGCGGCCTCAGCTAAGTGCGGCTGTCAGCTCTGCGGTGATGCGGGGGATGACGGTAGAAGCTCAAAATCGCCCTGCTACCGTGGATGAGTGGCTGTCGCTGCTGCATGGGCAGGGGGGTGCAGCGTCGCCGAGCACCGAGCCGACGGTGGCGGTGATTCCGGGACACGGGCCTCAGTCGCCTGCGGGTTCCAGAACAGCGCCTGCTGCGGTGTCTTCTGGGGAAGGCAACCGCAAGGTTTGGTGGATTTTGGGGTTCGTGGCGATCGCACTTATTGTGGCAGGTTTTGTCGGTATTGCTAGGGTTTTCCTCAACCGGCCGTCTTCGGAACCCGCACCAGTGGCCCAGGACGATCGCACTTCTGCCCCAGCAGATCCAGACGCGCGCTCAAGCCCCGCACCAATTCCCGCGCCCACACCAACGCCCGCGCCGACTCCCAGAGAAACTCCGCCGCCTGCTGCTGAAACTCCAGCGCCTGCTGCTGAAACACCAACACCAGCCCCAGCGCCAACACCAGCCCCAGCGCCAACACCAGCGCCTTCTCCCGAGGCTGTCGAACCCACACCAACGGAAAAACTTGTTGACAAAGAGTTGCCGCCAGATCGATCGCCCGCACCCAGCCCCGAACAACCGGGAACCAATTATCAGAAGACTCCTACAATCCCTGGGTATGCGGTTGGTACGCCGGAAAGTCAGATTTTAGCCGAATTGGGAGAACCCACTGACTCTCAAGCCCGAGGCTATTGGCCAAATACTCGCACCGCACTTTACGAAATATTGCCAAATCGGATTACTCTCGGCTACATTTACGATCGCGATTCGGGTAAGTTAGTACAAACAGAGGGTTCTTTTGCCCCGTCGGTGGACGATTTGGTGGTGCGAACCGCCTTAAACGGGATGGTGGGCGGCGCCAGCCGGGAGATTTTGCAAGGGCTCGGCGACGTGCAGCAGCGCCGGAGTAATCGGTTTACGTTTAAGAAGGGTTCGCTGGAAGGGATGATCGAACGCAACGAGCGCGATCGGATTTACATCGGCGTCTGGGACGACAACTTGCATAATTAGGAATTACGCACGGGTGGTCAGAAACCGGGTTTTTTTTGCCAGATACTTCGTTACAGCCCGCATTAACCGCCAAAAACCTGGTTTCTTTAATCCCCAATCGAAAATCTAAAATCCCAAATCTAAAATCGAGTTGACGATCGGATTTACATCGGCGTCTGGGACGACAACTTGCATTAAACAAAGGCAGCGGTGACATCCTGCACCCTTGTCAATGAACCTGGGCGGGCTCTTCGGCCCACCCCACAGGAAAACTCAACTCTTGTGGAACAGGCCGGAAAGCCTGTTCAAGAAAATGGTGCAAGATGTAAATATTCTTGACTCAGCTTTGTGCCCAAATCGAAAATCTAAAATCCAAAATCTAAAATCTAGTTGACGCAAGACGAAATATTGTCTATGATTAAAGAACACACGAGGGGCTGTAATGGTTTCGACAGGGTGGCGAAAGCTGCTCCGTGATGCAGGTCGAGAGGGAGTCTACTCTCGTTAATATCGGCTCAAAAAAAATAGTAAATGCGAACAACATCGTTCCTTTCGCTCGCAAAGCCGTAGCTGTAGCCTAAAAACTTCTTGAGCTCGGTTTAGAGTGTATGCCACCTAACTCCGTTAACGGTAGCATAACAACCCCCAACGGATGCCCTAGCTAAACGTTTCTAGTCGGCTAGCTAGGAAAGCAATCACTAGAAAATCCCCCCATTTGGGATAAAGATGGTTCCCGCCCCGAGGATTAGAGGGGATAAACCTGTGAACGATCGGAAGGTAAATACCCGCTTTGGACGGCAGTTCGATTCTGCCCAGTTCCATAAAAGAAGTAGCGTAAAATCAATGGTTTAAGCCATTTGAAAGCCACTTTACAGCATTAAAAGGGCCCAGACTTAACTCTGGGCCCTTTTGTTTGGCATTCAATGTTCAATCTAAAACCTAAAATCTAAAATCTAAAATCAATCAGCTCGATCGGCCAAATAAAAATACATAAGTTGCAAACCTATTAGCTACGCTGCGGGCTCATATAATTAGAACTTCACCCTGTCTGTGCGTTCTTGGAGCCTGTCGGGCGATATACTATTAGGCGGTAAAGCATTAAAAATCTTTACAAAGACCCCGATTTCTAAGCCTACTCCTACAAAGGACGGGTGAAAAATTATATGCTGAGCGCTCAAAAGCTGGAAAAATGAACCCAGGAATTGACTTACAAGGAAGTTTTGTAGAAGCCCTGATGAATTTGGGCTTACCGGCGGACATCGCCCAAGTGCTTTGGCTACCGCTGCCAATGTTGCTGATGATTGTCGCTGCCGTCTTCGGGGTACTGACTAGCGTCTGGCTGGAACGGAAAATTTCCGCCGCCGCTCAACAGCGGGTAGGCCCGGAATTCATAGGCCCTCTGGGAGTGCTAGCACCCGTTGCTGACGGTCTGAAGTTGGTATTCAAAGAAGACATCGTACCTGCAAAAGCTGATGCGCTGCTATTTACCCTAGGCCCGGTAATTGTGGTGATTCCAGTTTTTCTGTCTTACTTAATCGTGCCCTTCGGAGAGCATATGCTGATCGCCGATATCGGGACAGCGATATTTCTGTGGATTGCCCTGTCAAGCATTCAGCCGATCGGCTTGCTGATGTCCGGCTATGCTTCAAACAACAAATACGCCCTCCTCGGAGGACTTAGAGCCGCAGCTCAATCCCTCAGCTACGAAATTCCCCTAGCTTTGGCAGTATTGGCAGTTGTGATGATGTCCAATAGCCTCAGTACGATCGACATCGTACAGCAGCAAGCCGGCTACGGCATTGTCGGCTGGAATATCTGGCGGCAACCAGCAGGTTTCCTGATTTTCTGGATCGCAGCACTAGCAGAATGCGAACGCTTGCCCTTTGACCTCCCGGAAGCAGAAGAAGAATTGGTAGCAGGATATCAGACTGAGTACACAGGCATGAAATTTGCTTTGTACTATATCGCTTCCTACGTTAACCTCGTCCTTTCTTGCCTGCTAGTAGCAGTTTTGTACCTCGGCGGCTGGGAATGCCCGATTCCTGTTGAAGTGCTGACAAATGCCCTGGGATTGAGCGAAACGACTCCTTGGTTGCAGGTAATTACTGGCTTGCTGGGCATTACGATGACCATGTTGAAAGCCTACTTTTTCCTGTTTCTGGCAGTTCTGCTCCGCTGGACTCTGCCGCGAGTTCGGATCGACCAATTGCTAGATTTGGGATGGAAGTTTTTACTTCCTGTTGCTCTAGTTAATTTGCTGTTGACCGCAGCTTTGAAGCTTGCCTTTCCCTTTGCTTTTGGCGGTTAATTCGTAATAGGTAACAGATAATAGCTAAGCTAGAGTAGCTGTTAACTCTCATTACCTATTATCAATTAGCACTTACCAAAAACTCAAGTACAGAGAGAGAACACCATGCTAAAATTCCTCAATCAAGTAGGCGAATACGCCAAAGAAAGTTTTCAAGCTGCCAAGTATATCGGTCAAGGGCTATCTGTTACTTTTGACCACATGAGACGCCGACCGATTACGGTGCAGTATCCTTACGAGAAACTAATTCCTTCGGAACGTTTCCGGGGTCGAATTCACTTTGAATTTGACAAGTGCATCTCCTGCGAAGTCTGCGTTCGGGTGTGTCCGATCAATTTGCCTGTGGTGGATTGGGAATTTAACAAAGAAACCAAGAAGAAACAACTCAAGCACTACAGTATCGATTTCGGTGTGTGTATCTTCTGCGGCAACTGCGTAGAATATTGTCCGACTAATTGTTTGTCCATGACAGAAGAGTATGAGTTAGCCACCTACGAACGTCATGAATTGAATTTTGACAACGTGGCCCTCGGACGTTTGCCCTACAAGGTGACAGATGACCCGATGGTGACACCGATGCGCGAATTCGCTTATTTGCCGAAAGGTGCGATCGACCCCCATGAAGTTTCCTACACCGATCGCCGCGCCGGTCTGCGTCCCGAGGAAATTATCGAAAAGTAAGTAATTAGTCATTAGTCAGCAGTCATCAGTCATTAGTGAAATAACCAATTATTAATGACTGCTAACTAATGAGTAAAAACGAACAATAGAAAACTAATAATTGAGGATAAAAAATTGTGAATCTAGCTGAAGGGGTTCAAATTGTTTCGTTTGGCATACTGTCCGTAATGATGATTGCAGGAGCACTAGGAGTAGTGCTGTTCTCCAACATCGTTTACTCAGCATTTTTGCTGTGCGGCGTATTTACCAGCATTGCCGGCTTGTACCTGTTGCTGAATGCCGACTTTGTAGCAGCAGCGCAGGTGTTGATTTATGTTGGCGCTGTTAACGTCTTGATTTTGTTTGCGATTATGTTGGTGAACAAGCGAGAAGATTTCCGCACTATTCCCAACGCTTGGGTGCGTCAAATAGCAACAGCAGTAGTTTGCGTAGGCTTGTTTGCGCTTTTGGGTACGATGGTGGTGTCTACTCCTTGGGCTATTGTGGCAACGACAGGAGCACCAGCCGAAAGTTCGATTGTCACGATCGCCAAACATTTCTTCACCGACTTTTTGCTGCCTTTTGAGTTAGCCTCAGTGTTTTTGTTGATGGCAATGGTCGGAGCAATTGTGTTGGCGCGCCGCGATTTTTTCCCGGATGAACTGTCAAAGAAGCTATCCGAAACACCTGCTTTGAGTTTGCCGGAAAGACCTCGCGAATTAGTTTCTGCCGGAGATGTGTCTTCGCCAGAATCTAAGTAAAAGTAGTGAGTCTAAATGATTCGTACAATTAAGGTAGGGGCAATTTCCCCGTGATTGCCCACCTCGTAGGTAGGTACGGAGCGCTACCCCTACTGTATGAATAATTTAGACAAGCTATAGTAGGGTGTTCACTGCACCTATCTCTCTGTCTTGTAGTAATGTTGATTGAGAAAGACTCAAAAAATTTATGCAACTGCAACTCCAGTATTTCCTGTTATTAGCCGCCGCACTTTTCTGTATTGGTATTTACGGTTTGATTACCAGCAGAAATGCAGTGCGCGTGTTGATGTCGATCGAGTTGATGCTGAATGCTGTCAATCTCAATTTGATGGGTTTCTCCAATTATCTCGACCCTGTACAAGTTAAGGGCCAAGTATTTACCGTGTTCGTAGTTACGGTAGCGGCGGCTGAAGCTGCGGTGGGTTTGGCAATTGTTTTGGCGATTTATCGCAACCGCAATACCGTAGACATGGAAGAATTTAACTTGCTGAAGTGGTAATTAGTCAGTTAGTCATAGGCAGTAGGCATTGGTGTCAACTTAAGACTGAAAACCTCTGTAAATCTCGCTTGTAGTCGAGTCGAGATCCCCCTAAATCCACGTCGCACCGCGATACTTGGGGATACCCCTCTGGCAACAGCGGCTCCCCTTAATAAGGGGGACTTTGAGAAATACTCTTGTCCCCCCGATGTTTTGGGGGGCTTAGCGTTTTTTTCGTTATTTGCCTCTTGGAAGGACTTTCTTAGCCCGATAGCGAGCGAGTAAACAAACAAACATTTTGCTTTTCCTTTATACAAATATGCGGTGGAATCCGATTCAATTTACCATCACTTCTTTAGCTGTTTGTTTTCTGTGCGTTTTACCTTTCGGTAGCTACTTTGAGGTGGCTTCTTGGGCTACCAATGCGCGACAAGGTTATTCTCCGCATCAAGTTATTCTGCCTCTCCTAACCTCTACTGACCATATTCCCTCACAACTCCCAACTGCCCAACGTTGGTTGAATCATGTGCAGAATGAACTTCTTCCCTTCTGGACTATGCCGACTGCGTTAGGAGATCCTATCGGCAATTTCCCTTCAATTCGTTGTAACGATGGAACACTGCTTGACCGTAGCAATCCCTGCCCGGAAATTAAAGACAACAGTTGGCTCATGATGGAGCGCAACTATGTTGTTTCTATTTCTCGGCAGATATATGGCTATGGAGTCGCCTTCCACTTAACGGGTGACCCCAAGTATTTGCAGTATGCGAAAGCAGGTGTAGATTATCTGCGTCACAACAGTTTCGATCGCAAACATGGCGGAACCTATGCCTTCTGGGATGGTGAAACAAAGTCCTGGCAACCATCGCTTGAGTACCGCAATCCTCAAGAACTAGCTTATTCTCTTCTGGGCATCAGCTTTTACTACTACTTGACCCGTGATCCCGAAGTCTTGCCCGACATTCTAGCCGTCAAAGATTATATTTTTAAAACATACTATAACCCAAAACTGAAGGCGCTACAGTGGCAGTTAAAAGATGGAGACGGTGGGAAAGCTCTTGATAAGCATTTGACTGCTCAACTAGACCAGATGAACGCATACATGGTTCTGATTACTCCACTCCTACCTGAAACATACCAAGCGGAATGGAAACAGGATTTGGTAACTATTTCAAATATTATGCTTGAGCAATTCTATTCTCCTAATGATAATTTGTTTTTTTATGCCGCAAATTCACCCTTAGATAGGGATATCCAAAACACAAAAGTTGATTTTGGACACACTATCAAAGCGATGTGGATGATCCGTATGGCTGGTTTACTTAGTGGCAACCAGACACTGGTCAAGTTTGCCGAAAAAAATGGGCCGAAGGTTCTAGAACGAGCCTATCTCTCTAAATCGGGTTCCTGGGCATCCGAAATCAATCAAGGGGGTAAAGTTAACATAAATAAAGATTGGTGGATCTATGCAGAACTCGACCAATTTACTGCCTCACTGGCTCTAGAAAACCCATCTTTAGCAATTTACCTTCCACAAACTTACGATTACTGGTTCAACTATTTTGTTGATCGGAAGTACGGTGAAGTTTGGACGGGCGTTGATGGTTCAACTAACAAAAATCTTCAGGAGCTACCCAAACAGTGGCCTTGGAAAAATGCTTACCATTCTTTTGAACACGCTCTAATGGGCTATATTACGACCTGTCAGTTTCATCAGGAACCAGTGGTACTGTACTATGCCTTCAAGCAAATGCCATCCGTTAATACAATCGAACCCTATTTCTATAAAGGCAAGATTGATAAAATCGAACCTGTGACTAATCAAGAAACAGACAGTTTATACAGAATCAAATTCTCAGATATTCATTAATAGCTGTACTGAGATTAATCGAGTGCACTCGCGGAAATTGGTTTTGACTGTGCCTAGGAACTAGGGCGTGTTTTCAAACCCTTATATTCCTCTCAGCCCCCCTTCAAAAAGGGGAAGCAAAGACCTCAAAGTGGATATTTTTAAGGGAAATTTAGCGGAATCTTCGAGCCGTAAAGTTCACCTTCAGTAGTTTGAAAACACGCCTTAGCGGGGCTTGGGAAGACAGTAGACTGACTAAATATTAATGACTGATGACTGATGACTCATGACTACTGACTAATGACTTCTAGTAATTTCTAGAGTAATTCTGCCACCGAAATCAGGGATGGGGGCAGCAGGTTTCGAGAGTTGTAGTTTAACTTTCTCGACTAACGGTAGTTGTAAAAGCGCTTGAGCAATAGTATCTGCTAGGCGTTCGATTAATAAAAATTTCGACTCTTGGACTAGCTTTTGAATCAGAGTAATTGCGCTGCGGTAATCAAGAGTATGTTGAATATCATCACTTTTTCCAGCTTGCGATAAATCCAGCCAGAGAGTAACATCCACTTCAAACCACTGCCCCAAAACTTGCTCTTCTGGCAGATAGCCCGTATATCCGTAGCAGCGAATTCCTGTAAGTTGAATAGAATCCATTTTGCAATAAACTAAAAGTGCGTTGCCTAACCAATTTGTATTAAACCAGATAAAGTTCTCTTTCTCTTCCCTCTCTTTTTTTGCCCTTTTCCTTCTCCCTCTGCCCTCTTTGCGCCCTCTGCGGTTCCATCACTCTTATTCTATCTTAAATTTCACAACTGTCCTCCTTTCTCCAATTTGTCCAATAAATCCTCAGCAACTTCATACCATTTCCGCCTAATTTCAGCATCTTCTGGCTTTTCTGTCAAGGTACGACCTTGGAATTCGGGATATTTATTATAATATAATTCATCAACTTTTTGATAAAAAATATCTTGATTAATGTTGAGATTTTTACGCCGTTTACCAATCTTTTCTTGACGAATGATTTCGGCTTCCTCTAAGGATGTATCTGGAGGTTGCTGGCGCGAAGAAAATTTAGGTAAATCCGGCAAATTGGGCAACGTGAAACCAGATTTGACCACACTAAAAGCTAAAATTCCTGGCACCAAAACGACAGTTAAACTCCCTAGGGTTTTCCAAGGAATTAACTTGAATGTGTTGTTGCTAACAATTTGAGGATTTTGGTGAACAGGAGTATGATTGCTGGGAGCAGTTTGAGTGGTGTTTTTGAAAGGGCGGCCGACAAAGTTCATTGTCACCATTTGGGAAATTATACTGCCAATTTGAGAGAGTTTTGGATCTTTGAGTGCTTCGCGGACTTCTTTTGCAGATTGGTAGCGATCGCCCGGTTGTTCTGCTAACATCCGATCCAATACCGTGGCTAAATTGGGGCTGACACTGACGTGCGATCGCCAATCCCAAGCTTTATTATTGATATCGTACAATTTTTGAGGCTTTTTGCCGCTTAGCAGTACCAAAGCCGTGACCGCTAAAGCATACAAATCGCTAGCTGCAGAAACTTTCCCCAGTCGCATTTGTTCGGCTGGCGAATAACCCTGTTTTCCGATCGCCGTATCCGATTGTCCGTTAAACTGAAGTACGGCATTTGCTGCGATTTGTTTGACTGAACCGAAATCAATTAAAAAGGGTAGTTTGTCAGCATCATGCTGAATAATATTATCCGGGGAAATATCGCGGTGAATTAAATTTTTCGAGTGGATGTATTCTAAAACTGGTAAAAGCTGAAATAGCAGTTGAGTAACTTCGGCTTCGGTAAAATTCTTACCTTGTTGCTGACGCGATATCAATATTTCTTCGTAGGTTTGACCCTTGATATAATCTTGGACTAAAAATAAAGATTGATTCCCGCCCAAATCGGTTCGCAGGAGTTCTCGAAAGCGGGGAATTTGCGGGTGTTGGAGGTTGTAAAGCATACTCGCTTCGCGATCGAACAATTCGGCCGCTTTCGGGCTGTGCACCACCGGAGAAAATTCTTTGAGTACGCAATGTTCGTTGTAGCGGTTGATGTCTTCGGCGAGATAAGTGCGGCCGAAGCCACCTCGGCCCAATTCGCGGAGGATGCGGTAGCGTTTTTCGAGAGTCGAACCAGGGGTGAGGAGGGAGGAGTTAGACATAAACCACGGCAAATTGTTCGATTTGGGAGTCGCCGAGCACAGTATAGCTCATTGTAGCTAAGTTTGTTTGAATGCGAGGGAAGGAAGGGCGATCGCCCCAGCAAGATCAATCCTCTACTCAATAGCTTTAGCGATCGTTTGATTATGTAGACTCTCCCTCATCATTATCAAAAAAACGACTAAACTAAGCGCTATTTCTGGACTAGCTTTTAACTAGAATTGCTTCTCATCCTGATGTTGTCGTCAAATCGAGGTGAAGTCAACTGGCAGTGCATATTCTGCACAATTGTGTCCCATTAGGTGATTCAGCTTTTGGGGAGATGTCTAATGTTTCTGGGCCCAATGACAACTTGAGTAATTTGACTGAATTCTGTCTGCTATGGAAATAGCGATCGCCTCGAAGAACACTTATACAAAATATAAATATTTTGTCAATGCGTAAGTTCTAGAAGTTAAGATGCTGGATAGAGGTCTTTTCTGAGATTTAGCAACAATTCTATATATAAATTGTTAAAAAATGTATTACTCTATGGTCTATAACAATAAAATATTTACCAAAGGTAGGAGTCTTCCGTAGAGAAGAGGATTGAATAGTTATAGGACTAGAGTCTGTTACATTACATGAATTTTTATGTACTGTAATAAAGATGACATTAATTAGTATCTTCTTTCAACTAGAATAGATATTCAGCAAAAGACAGCGTAATATTGATATTAGTCAGGTACCTGCTGGGCAAATTCTAAAAAAGTCTCAATCAGTTACTGAATGACGGCAACTCCAAAAATTCCGTTAGGCCTGATCTTGGTTCGGCCTTTTATCCTAAATATTTTTGTGGGTGTAGGAATAACGGGATATGTCTCTTTAGATAATGGACAAACAGCTACTAAGGAAATTGTCCAATTCTACCATGAGGTTAGAGCGCAGATTGACAATCATTTTAATAGCTATTTAAAAATAAATTATTATCTATTACTTATTAGATTATGAACAAGCCCTTACACCAGCGCCTCACCGAACCCATAAATTTAATGGCGTTGTTGTTAATTTTTATATTTCCTTTTGCTCTGGTAGTTTATCAATTAATTGCTGAAATTGATATTAAAATTGAATTCGCTCAAGAAGAAAAAGTCGGCTTGGCTTATAACTATCCGTTGAAAAATTTGCTTGTCGCTGTTATTGAACACCGCACGCAAGTTAATCAATATTTAAATGGGGACAAGTCTTTAGCCCCTACGATCGCCACGGCAACAGAAAAGATCGAGACGGCAATCCAAAACCTCAATGCCGTGGAAAAACAGCTATCGCCCCAATTTAAAACTAGCCCGCAATGGCTAGCGCTCAAAACTTCCATTAATAGCAACTGGCAGCGATTAAAAAAGCAAAAATTAAACTTATCTTCTACCCAAAGCTGGCAAGCACATACAACTGTTGTTAACGATATCCTCGATTTAATTGCACACATCGGAGATGTTTCTAATCTCATTCTCGACCCATCTTTAGACAGTTATTATTTAATGGATACCGTTGTCACGCAGCTACCATTAACGATAGAGAATACGGCTCAAGCTAAAGATATCGGTGCAAAGATAGCCACTCAACAAGCTAAACAAAAAATTGCAGACAGCGATCGAGCCAAACTTTTGATTATTCGGAGTTTAATTGCACCACCTATCCAAGCAGTGCAAAGAGGCTTGCAAATTTCTGCTAATGCTAATCCGCAAATTCAGCGGCAGCTATCCACTAGCGTACGCGAAAATTTCAAGGATATCAAAAGATTTATTGACTTACTCGACAAAGATATCATTAATGCCAATACCATCAACTTACAGCCATTGGTATATACAGCTACAGCCACAACTGCCCTAGAGTCCCAATTAAAACTTTACAATACAGCTTTTCCACTTTTAGATCGTTTATTGGAACAGCGACTGAATCAGTTAGTTGGTAGAAAATATCAAATCATCGGGTTTGCACTGCTAGTATTAGCGGTAGTGACTTACATTTTTATGGCTTTTGTCAGCAACCGCAAAAAGCGGCTGCAATTTGAAAAAGAATTACAAGCTGCTGAAGCCAAATATCGCAGCATTTTTAACAATTCAATTAATGGAATTTTCCAAGTTACGCCTGCAGGGGAATATCTTAGCGCTAATCCAGCCTTGGCTGAAATTTATGGTTACAATTCTTCTGACCAATTAATTGGCAAATTAACCAATATTAAACAACAACTTTATGTAGATCCCAACCACCGAGAAGAATTCATAAAAATTATAAGCGATCGCGGCAGTGTTGCCGACTTTGAATCTCAAGTTTATCGCCGCGACGGTAGTATTATTTGGATTTCCGAAAATGCTCGCGCTATGTGTGATGAAAATGGCAATATTCTCTACTACGAAGGTACAGTAGAAGACATTACCGAATACAAACGTGCCGAACAAGAAATTTATGCCGCTAAAGAAGCCGCAGAAAATGCCAACCGCGCCAAAAGCGAGTTTCTGGCTAACATGAGTCACGAACTGCGAACCCCACTCAACGGGATCTTAGGCTATGCCCAAATCCTCAAGCGTTCTGTAAAACTAGGAGAACACGAACAAAATAGCATTGAAATTATCTACCAGTGCGGTTCTCACTTGCTAACTTTGATTAACGATATTCTCGATTTGTCTAAAATAGAAGCTCAGAAAATGGAACTCTACCCTACAGAATTTCATTTTCCCGCTTTTCTACAGGCCGTTGCCGAAATTTGTCGCATTCGCGCCGAACAAAAAAGTCTCAAATTTAGCTACCAACCCGATCCCGATTTACCCATTGCCATTCACGCCGACGAAAAACGCTTGCGACAAGCATTAATTAACCTTATTGGTAACGCCATCAAATTTACCAAAATAGGAAACATAAGTTTTAGTGTCAGTTTAATTGAAAAAAATATTAATTTTTCCCATCAAACTTGCTGTAAAATTCGCTTCAGTGTCAAAGATACAGGAGTAGGAATTAAACCCGAAGAAATTGCCAAAATATTTTTACCTTTTGAACAAGTTGGATCTAGAAAAAATCAAGCAGAAGGAACGGGATTAGGGCTGGCAATCACTCAAAAAATTATTCAATTAATGGGTAGTACCATTCAAGTCACCAGTCAATTACAAATGGGCAGTATTTTTGGGTTTGATTTAGAGCTATTAGAAGCCACAGAATGGGTTAATACAAGTTCTCAAACTGACAAAGGTAAAATTATTGGATTTAAAGGAAATTCCCAAAAAATTCTTGTGATTGACGATCGTTGGGAAAATCGATCGGTCATTGTTAATTTACTGACTCCTCTAGGATTTGAAGTAATAGAAGCGACTAACGGTAAACAAGGATTGAACATAGCAACTCAGGCTAAACCAGATTTAGTGATTACAGATTTAGTTATGCCAGAAATGGATGGATTTCAATTGATGGAATACTGGAAAACAAGCTTAGAATTAAAAGATATTAAAATAATTGTTTCTTCGGCAAGTGTTTTTGAAACAGACCAAAATCAAAGCTTACAAGCTGGAGCCGTAGATTTTTTAGCCAAACCAGTTCAAGCTGAAGAACTTTTAGAAAAGTTAGAACTTCATTTACAAATAGAGTGGATTTATGAAGCTGCATCATTGATGCCTTCAGGAAGGAAACCCAATTACGATAAAATTGTTCCTCCTCCTCCAGAAGCATTAGATAAACTGTTTAATTTGGCTTTGCGAGGTAATTTGAAAGAGATTATAAAACAGACAGAAACTCTTGAAGAAACCGATCCAAAATATATGTCATTTGCGTCAAAATTGCGGCAGTTAGCTAAAGAGTTTCAAGAGAAAAAAATCTTAGAAATGCTCACTCAATACAAGGAAATAAATTTATGAATAATTTAAATTCTTACTCAAATACAATTTTGGTAGTGGATGATGTCCCTGCTAATTTAGGAATATTAGCGGATTTCCTCACTGAAGCTAGTTTTGAGGTTTTGGTCGCTCAAGATGGAGAAAGTGCTCTTCAAAAAATAAATTATGTGATTCCCGACCTAATTTTATTAGATATAATGATGCCCGGAATAGACGGATTTGAAACTTATACACGCTTGAAAGAAAACCCCTTATGGAGTCAAATTCCTGTAATTTTTATTACTGCTCTTTCTGAAACAGATAATGTTGTGAGAGGTTTATCTTTAGGAGCTGTAGATTATATTATTAAACCTTTTCAAAAAGAAGAGGTTTTAGCGAGAATTAAAACACATTTAGATTTGCGGCATTTAACTAAAACTATTGAAGTTAAAAATCAGCATTTATTGCAAGAAATTGCGGAACACGCCAAGGCTCGTGCAGACTTAAAACAGCTAAATCAAGAATTGGAAATACGAGTCAAAGAACGAACAGCAGAACTGTCTCAAACGCTGCAAGACTTGTACAAAAGTCAAGCTCAATTGGAGCATAATGCCTTCCATGACTCCTTAACAGGTTTGCCAAATCGAGACTGGTTGATTAAGAGATTGCAGGAGTTAATTGCAGCAAATACAAGTTATTCTGTTTTGTTTGTTGACTTAGATCGTTTTAAAATTATAAATGATAGCCTAGGACATTTAGCAGGAGACGAGCTACTAAAGTGCGTAGCTAAGCGGATGCAAGCGTGTTTAAAACCTTGCCAAATATCAACGCGAATGGGTGGGGATGAATTTGTTATTTTACTAGAAACAGAAACCGGAACTTTAGTCGCTCAAAAATTATTAGAACAGTTTAAGTTACCCTTTAATTTTAATGAATATGAAGCTATCGTAGAAGCGAGTATTGGTATAACTTCTAGTGCAATAAATTATCAACACCCGATGGATATCCTTAGAGATGTGGATATTGCGATGTATCGAGCCAAAAAGCAGGGAAGTGGTAACTATCAGGTTTTCGATCCGCAGATGCAAGCGGATGCGATCGCACGCCTCGAACTGGAGCAAGACTTGCGAAAAGCGATCGCTCAACAAGAATTTTGCTTGTACTATCAACCTATTGTTTCCCTCATTACTGAAGAAATTAAAGGTTTTGAAGCTTTAATCCGCTGGAATCATCCCAAAGGCATGATTTCACCAGATCAATTTATCCCTGTTGCTGAAGAAACAGGATTAATTAATCCTTTAGGTTGGTGGATTTTACGGGAAGCTTGCAGCCAGTTAAGACGTTGGCAAGAGGAATTGCCTGACCTGCCTTTGAAACTGAACGTTAACTTTTCTCCTATTCAATTCCAGCAAGTTAATTGCTTGGAACAAATTGCAGAAATTTTACAACAAACTGGGATAAATAAAAACACTTTAAATATAGAAATTACTGAAAGTTGTCTATTAAAAACAACAAATTTTAACTTTGAATTTTTAAAAGCTATGGGTGTTGGTATATGTATCGATGATTTTTGTACTGGCTACTCTTCATTAAGTTTACTCAAAGAGTTGCCAATTGATACTTTAAAAATCGATCGTTCCTTTTTGCAAAACTTGGCTCGAAATCCCAACGATACAAGTTTAATTCAAACAATTATATTATTAGGTAGGAATTTAAATATGGAAATTGTTGCTGAAGGATTGGAAACTCAAGAACAAATACAAATTCTTCGAGAACTAGGATGTATTTTCGGACAAGGTTACTTTTTTTCTCGCCCCTTAGATAGTCATAACGCCACGCGGTTTATAGGCTTATAATTGAAATAATCTTGTGTTATTTCCCATCATCAATTTGATTTTTGTTATCGGCTTTGTAATCGTTAATTAATAACCGTAATTGTTTTTCCTGAAAGCTTGCAGCCAATTCACCTACCCGTTCGGCAAAGGGAATATATTTTGCATCCAATTTTTTTAACTGTTCAACTTGTTGAGTCACAGCTTTTAAATTACCTCTCATAACCAAATCGTATAAAATTACAAGTTCTTCATCTGGTGGTGGTACTAACAAAGAATCTGAATCCGATCGCACGGATTGATTGACATTTTGATTGAGGTGAGATGACTTTTGATATACCCAAGATATCCCTAAATGCTTTTGTAGCAATACAAATAAGTCAGCCGCCTGTACGGGTTTGGGTAAAAAAGCATTTGCGCCCATATCTAAACTCTTATGCTGGTCAGCTTCAAACACGCTAGCTGAAGAAACGATAATGACTAAATCTTTAAATTTAGGTTGAGAGCGGAGACGGCTTACTAACTCGAACCCATCCATTTCTGGCATTACTAAATCAGTAATAATGGCATTAAATTGGCTACTATCGACTTGTTTTAAAGCTTCTTTGGCATTAGCAGCTTCTAGCACTTCAAAGCCAAGGGGTGCTAACAAATTAACGAGCACAGATCGATTTTCCCACTGATCGTCAACTGCGAGAATTTTCAGTTTAGTTCCTTGATAGCCAGCGATCGCAGCTTGTAGCTGAATTGCCGATTCCCATTTACTAGCAGAAGGTAAATCTAAATCAAACCAAAATTGGCTGCCAGCATTTAACTGACTGTTAACTCGAATACTACCCCCCATCATTTCGATGATTTTTAAAGTAATTGCTAATCCCAAACCCGTTCCTTCTGACATCTTATCGGTATTGCCTACCTGTTCAAAAGGTTGAAAGATTTTCTGCATTTTCTCTTCGCCGATCCCCACTCCAGTATCTTCAATTTGAAAGCGGATAGAGTTGATGGCATTTAATTCATTAGGGTTAGTTTCTAAGGGTACTGATTTTATAAGTTGAACTTTGAAGGTAACGCCCCCTCGATCGGTAAATTTTACAGCATTACCTAAGAGATTAATTAAAATCTGCCTTAAGCGTTTTTCATCCCCTTGCACGTTGGTGGGTAAGGAAGAGTCAAATTGACAAATATAACTGATGGCTTTTTGTTCCGATCTGAGGCGAAAGATTTGGCTGACATCTTCTAAAAATGCCCAAAAATGAAATTGCGTCGGGTAAAGTTCTATTTTTCTGGCTTCGATTTTAGAAAAGTCGAGGATGTCGTTAATTAAAGTGAGCAAATGAGAGCCACATTGATAAATAATTTTTAGATTATTTACCTCTTGATTGTCTAAGTTTTTTGAACGCATGAGGATTTGAGCATAGCCTAAAATCCCGTTGAGGGGTGTGCGAAGTTCGTGGCTCATGTTTGCCAAAAATTCGCTTTTGGCTTTGTTCGCAGCGTCGGCAGCTTCCTTGGCTATCTGCAATTCTATTTCTGCTTGTTTGCGATCGGTAAGATCGGTGTGAGAGCCGACTAAACGTAGGGGTTGGCTTTCCGCATCCCGCTCGACAACCCGACCTCGCGATAGTATCCACCTGTAGCTACCGTTTTTGTGCCGCATCTGAAATTCCCAACTATAAGGTTCGTTAGTTCCACTTTTTAAATAGTCTTCTAAAGAGTCTAATATCGGGTGTAAATTATCGGGGTGAACCAGTGTTTCCCAAGAGCTAAATAGGTTAACAATTTCGTTGTCTTGATAGCCTAGCATGGCTTTCCATTGGGGTGAAAAATAGATGGTGTTTGTTTGGATTCGCCAGTCCCAGATGCCTTCATTAACGCTTTCTAGAGTTAATTGATACCTTTCTTCGCTTTGCCGGAGTGTCTCTTGTATCTGTTGGCGATCGCGCATTTCTTGCTCTAATGCTTGAGTTCTTTCTGCGACTTTTTGTTCTAAGGAGTGGGAATAATCTTCTAATTGCGCGTAGGACTGCTTGAGTTGCTGGCTCATTAAATTAAAAGAAGTCGCTAAAGCGCTGATTTCTTGAACGGAGGAAGCCGTTACTTTTTGCTCAAAGTCACCGCCAGCGATCGCGCTTGTGGCTTTACCCAAACGCCGAATCGGTCGGGCTATCCATTCAGAAGTCACAATTCCCAAAATAGTTGCCAAAAATAGTGCCAAAAGACATAATAAAATCGTCGTATGTCTACTCGTGTTAATTTGTTCCATAAAATCATTTTCTGGAACCGCAATTACAATTAACCAATCAATACCTTTACCATCTTGAAAAGGCACAACTTGTACGAATTGTTTTTGTCCGTTTACTAAAAACTCTAACTGCTGAGAAGTTTTAATTTCATTGAGATTGTTAAATCGCTCTGTTAGATATTTTGCAGTCGCTTGGGTTAAAATATCTTTGCTGTCAGTGGCTGGAAATCTTTGCCTATTTCGGTATGGTTTTTCTGGTGTGGAAGTAGCGACTAGCATTCCGGTTCGCTCAACTATAAAAGTTTGTCCTGTTTTCCCAACTTTTAAAGTTTGCAAAAAATTACTAATCAGGGATAAACGTAGACTGGTAAATAATACCCCAAGAACTTTTCCTTGTCGATTAAAAATAGGTTGACTTGCTGGAATTAGAGGAGTATTAATAACCTCGCCAAAATATATTTGATTCCAGATAGGTTTTCCAGCTTTTATACTCCGTTTATAAGGTTTTATTTTTCGGGGATCGAAATTATTCATAATTTTGATTAATTTCAGTCTTTCCCCTTGACTGCCAGTAGAATAAATATATAACTGATTTGTATGGGTTGTTCCTGTTGACTGAATTACCTGCTTTCCTTCATCATTAGTGTTAATAGCTACACCTTTACCTTTTTCATTTATTATTACTATGCCATTTACGCTATTAAATCTATTTTTTTGTCGCCAAATATGACGCTCCCACGCTCTCATATCTTCCATGCTCAATTGGCCAAAACTAACAGCATCAGCATTAATTTGATTAACTAAATGGGGAACCGCTAGATAGGTATGCAAATTCTGCTCAATTCTCGTGGCAATTTCACGGCGCAACTGTGCCGCTACATCATTCACAGCTTTCTGTCCATTTTGTAACGAAAAATATCCGGTTAACCCTACGGCTGTAAAGATTTGTAAAACAAAAGGAACAATTAAGACAAGGCGTAGCGGCATTTTCTGGAACTTAGCAACATTTGTACGCATAACTTTTTAGGAAAAATGTATTTGTCTATACTATAGAGCCATAGAATATTCACCAGACGTAAAACTCTTCTGTAGAGAAAGGGATAGGAAAGCAATAAGACTAGAGTGCGTTACAAAAACTTTACGTTAAAATAAAAAAGATTATATTGGTTAGCATCCTCGTTGAACTATAATATGATGATACACCAATGGGACAAGGTTAATTTTTTCCCGACCCCTAGATAGTCAGAACGTCACGCAGCTTATAATTGAAAAATCATGCTGCAGATTGGCTCTGCAAACTGGCAGATTAGATAGTCAGGACGCTACGCGGCTTATAATTAAAAACCAAGGAGAAGGCTAAAGCTTTATGAATAATTTATCTTTCTCAAAAAACACCCTCTTAATTGTAGATGATAATCCTACAAACTTAGGTGTTATATTTAACGTTTTAGATGAGGCAGGACTAGAAGTTTTAGTAGCTCAAGATGGAGAAAGTGCGCTGCAAAAAATAGAATATGTTACCCCAGATTTAATTTTATTAGATATAATGATGCCGGGGATTGACGGATTTGAAACTTGTTCTCGGCTGAAAAGTAACCCATCAACTTCAGGAATCCCGATAATTTTTATGACGGCTCTTGGCAACACCGATCAAAAAGTCAAAGGTTTGAGCCTTGGGGCTGTAGATTATATCACTAAACCCTTTCAAAAAGAAGAAGTATTAGCTCGAATTCAAGTTCATTTAGAGTTGCGAAACTTGACCAAAGATCTGGCAAGCAAAAATCAATTGCTCCAAGAAAAAATTGAAGAAAAAACGACTTTAGAAAAAACTTTACAACAATTGAATCAAGAATTAGAAAAACGAGTTGAAGACCGAACCTCTGAACTAAAACAAGCTCTACAGACTATACAACAAGCTCAACTCCAATTAATCCAAAGCGAAAAAATGTCTACCCTCGGTCAATTAGTGGCTGGAGTGGCTCATGAAATTAATAATCCAGTAGGCTTTATCAAGGGAAACCTGACTCATGCTGAAACTTATATTCAAGATTTATTAGAAATTGTTCATCTTTATCAGCAACAGTTTCCCTCTCCAGGTGCAGCGATCGCAACTCGTGCCGAAGAAGTGGATTTAGAGTATCTCATACAAGACTTACCCGATCTTATTTCATCCATGAAAGTGGGCGTAGAACGGATTCGTCAAATTAGTGTATCTTTAAGAACTTTTTCCCGCGCTGACAGTATATCAAAAGTAGAAGCTAACCTGCATGAAGGGATTGACAGTGCATTACTAATTTTACAACATCGATTAAAAGCAAATGATAAACGTCCGAAAATAGAAGTCGTTAAAAGATATGGAAATTTACCTCTAGTACCGTGCTACCCCGGACAGATAAATCAGGTATTTATTAACATTATTGCTAATGCCATTGATGCTTTAGAAGATTCTCTTCAGAAGCAAAATTTGGAAGAAATTAAAGTAAATCCAAGACAAATTATGATTGACACTGAAGTTGACCGCCATCGAAATATCGCCATTATTCACATTAAAGATAACGGTTTGGGAATGCCGGAAGAGGTATGCACTAAAATATTTGATTATCTATTTACAACCAAGCCAGCAGAAAAAGGTACGGGACTGGGTTTATCAATTAGCCATCAGATTGTTGTAGAAAAACATGGTGGTCATCTGAATTGCTTTTCAGAACAGGGTGTTGGGACAGAGTTCATTATTGAAATTCCTTTAGCCTAAAGGGAGAGCGTAGGAATTAACAAATTTATGGGAGACTAAACCGACAGAGCCGGCAACGTCTCTACTCAGTCAATGAGACGATTCATTTAGAGGCGCTATCTAGCGGTTCAAAGCAGGATTTATCAACGCCCTTGGAGAAATGATGATTTTCATCCCCGCAGTTCCCCCAGCCAATCAATAAAAATTAAGAGAAGCCGCTAGGACTTACGCATTGACAAAATGTTTATATTTTGTATAACTGCCCCTAGAGGCGATCGCTATTTCCAGAGCAGACAGAATTAAGTAAAATTACTCAAGTTGTCATTGGGAACAGAAACATTAGACATCTCCGGAAAAGCTGAATCACCTAGTGGGAGACAATTGTGCAGAATATGCACAGATAGTTGACTTCACCTCGATTTTACAAATCCCGATGAGAAAACTCCTTCGCATCCTTCCCTACATAACTAGCGGCAACATGGCCATCTCCAACAACTCGATACTTATAGGTAATTAACCCCTCTAAACCCACAGGCCCGCGAGGTGGCATTTGCTGCGTGCTAATCCCCACTTCTGCACCGAAACCGTAGCGGAAACCGTCGGCAAATCGAGTCGAACAATTGTGATAAACTCCGGCCGCATCTACTCCATTTAAAAATGTTTCGGCGGTTTCGCTGTCTTCGGTAACAATGACATCTGTGTGTCTGGAACCGTAAGTATTGATATGGTTAATTGCCTCTTCCACAGAATCTACTATTTTGATTGACAAAATTAAATCGCTGTATTCTGTAGACCAATCCGCTTCATTTGCTTCGGCAATATTTTCGAGGATGGCGCGAGTTTTTTCGTCTCCCCGCAATTCAACTTTTTTCTGCTGCAAAGCTTCGGCAACAGCGGGCAGGAATTTGGGGGCGATCGCACTGTGAACTAACAAAGTTTCAATGGCATTGCAGGCTGCTGGATACTGAGTTTTTGCATCGACAGAAATCTCTACTGCTTTCTGAATATCCGCCGCTTTGTCAGCGTACAAATGACAAATTCCGTCGGCGTGTCCCAATACGGGAATTCTGGTATTTTCCTGCACGAACCGCACGAAGGAATTAGAACCTCTGGGAATAATCAAATCTACATATTCATCCATTTTGAGCAGTTCGATTGTTTCTTCGCGCGTGGTCAGCAACTGCACAACTTCTGGATTAACAGGAGTTTCTGCTAATGCTTGATGTATCACTTTTGTCAAGATTTCGCATGAACGGACTGCTTCTTTGCCGCCTTTGAGAATCACGCCGTTTCCTGATTTAATTGCCAAGGATACTATCTGAATTAAAGCTTCTGGGCGCGCTTCAAAAATAATGCCTAAAACGCCCAAAGGACAGGTGATGCGCTTCAGAATTAATCCTGTATCCAATTCACGGTGGATTTGCACGACACCGATCGGCTCAGGGAGTTTCGCCACGTCGCGCACGCCTGCGATCGCACTTTTCAACTTGCTCTCATCCAACTTGAGGCGATCGTACAGCGGTTTAGCAATTCCATCCGCCTGGGCCGCCTTGCAGTCAGCCGCATTCGCCGCCACAATATCCGGCGCAGCAGCTTCTAAAGCTTTCGCAATAGCCTCAATAGCTTGATTTTTGGCATCAGCGGACAAAACTGCCAATTTTCTAGCAGATACGCGCGTTTTTTGGGCAATTTCAATAATAGACATGGCAGTAAGTTTTAAATAGTTTTGGGTTTAGGGTTTTGAGTTTTGAATTGAATCCGCACAAATAAATTTCGGGGCGGTTTTCATTCTTAACAATTCTCAAGGAAATTCTATATTTTTGTTGAGGCCCCTTACAGCAATCCGCATTAACAGGTTAAAACAGTGAAGTATAGATAAAATCCCACGATCATTTCCATTTGTCAATAACCTTCGGAGAGTATTATGTCATCTCATGCCCCTTTACGCAAGGCAGGGCGATCGCGCAAAGCCGGCGTTAAACTGATACAGAAAACTGGCGGAAATCTCGTTTTAGCTTCCGGCGTCACCATCACCATGCTATTTGGTATGGTGTTAGCGCTATCTTTAGCCTCCGTTTTGATTATCAACAGTCCCGATCCAGTCCTCGGATTGTCGATCGCACTTCCCATAACTCTGATTTTTAACATCGCTGCTTTTTTCCTATCGCCTTACTTGATGGACTTAACCCAAAATTGGCTCTACGATACTCGCTGGGTTTCCCTAGCAGAAATTGAAAGCCTAAGTCCCGAAACAGCGAAAGTTATTCAGAAGGTTTGCAAGCAGAAAAAACTCCAGCAGCCGCGTTTAGGAATTATTGACGACCAAAACCCTACTGCTTTTACTTACGGTTCATTTCCAAACAGCGCTCGCTTAGTGGTCAGTCAAGGTCTTTTTACCTATTTAGACGACGCAGAAATTGCCACTGTTTACGCCCACGAACTTGGTCACATCGTCCACTGGGACTTTGCAGTAATGACTTTAGCTTCGACTTTGGTGCAAATTACTTATTTAATTTACACTACTGCTCAAAGGATGGGTCGCAGTGGTGGCAGCAAAGCTAAAGATGCGGCGGGTAGTGTAGCTGCTGTTGCTTATTTGTTTTACATCGCTGGCACTTATTTATTGCTGTATTTGTCGCGGACGCGAGAATATTTTGCCGACCATTTTGCTGCCGAAACTACTGGCAACCCCAATGCTTTGTCTCGCGCTTTGGTAAAAATTGCTTACGGTATTTTGGAAGAAGGACAAAGAGCCACCGAACCCAGCCGCTTATTAGAAGGAACTCGCGCTTTAGGCATTTACGATGCCAAAGCTGCCACATCTACTGGCACTGCTTACAGGATTTCTTCGGAACCCGAAAAAATTGGGCGAGTGTTTCTGTGGGATATGTTTAATCCGTGGGGTTGGTGGATGGAGTTGAACTCGACTCACCCGCTGACTGGTAAACGAGTTCGCGCTTTGAGCGCTTATGCCGAACAATTAGGCTTGGATATTGAGTTTGACATGGGCCGGATTGTCAGCGAAGGCAACGATTTGAGCAAGCGGAGATTGTACGGCAATTTTGTGTTCGATTTACTGCTGTACAGTGCAGAAACTCTGGGCTTAGCGGTGGGTTTTGCGATCGGCATTGCGCTGTATGCTGTAAACCCGATGATGATGGTTGCTTGTCCTTTAATCGGTTTGGGCGTGGGAATTTTGCTCAAGACTTTGGTGATGTTCCCGAATTACCAACAAGCAGAACACTTGGATGTTTTAACCTTAATGTCTGACCCTTATGCAAGTCCTTTGCGGGGTCAAGCAGCGCAACTAGAAGGCGAATTAATTGGTCGCGGCGATGCGGGTTATACATTCGGTTCTGATTTGAAATTGCAAGACAGAACGGGAATGATTTATCTGCGCTATGCTTCTCGTTTTGGGCCAATTGGTAATTTTCTGTTTGGCATGAAACGGGTTAAAAGTTTGATTGGAATGGATGTTAGCGCTTTGGGTTGGTTCCGCCGGGGTGTTGCACCTTGGATGGATTTGATTCAGCTTGAAAGCGATAGCGGTACGGTGGTTAACAGTTATCACCGCTTCTGGTCTTTTGTGATGGGTATAGGTGCGATCGCACTGGGTATTGCAGCGCTATTTGTGTCATTTCCTGCTTAACAGTTGACAGGTGAAACGTTTTAAGTTAAATATAATTAAGCTCGCATTTTCGAGCTTCTTTTTTTTGTTATATATGGTACTGTAGAATTTAATACCGCTCTAAATTATCTTTTTTTTATCAAAATAGTGACTTGACCAACCGCTTTCAACCTGTTAGCGCAGGGGCGCGATAGCGCTCTTGTCGCACAGAAAGAAGAAAGGAAGAAGTAGGTAATCTTATGGTGGGAAGGAAGTAATTCAGTTACGAGCCAACATGACCATCAAAATTGCTACAATTAGTTTGTTGTTGATAGTATTAACTTTAGCAGTCAGCAACCCCAGCCAGAAACTCAGGGGTAACTTAAAAAAGTTGACCGCCCCGACGGAAAACAGGGAGAAAAAAAACACCGTGCAAGATATTCTTGAGGACAGTGCGAAATTAGAAAAAGTAGCTAGCAATTTCCAATTTATAGAAGGTCCGATTTGGCATCCCGACGGCTTTTTGCTGTTCAGCGATATTCCCGCCGATATTATCTATAAATTCGCTTCAAATCAGCAAGTTGAGGTATTTCGCCGCCCTTCGGGAAAAGCCAACGGGAATACTTTAGACAAAGAAAACCGCTTACTTACTGCCGAACACGAAAATCGCCGCGTATCCCGCACAGAAAAGGACGGCAAAGTGAGCACATTGGCGGATAGATACGAGGGCAAGCGGCTCAACAGTCCGAACGATTTGGTTGTTAAATCCGATGGCAGCATTTATTTTACCGATCCGTCCTACGGTGTTAGTAAAGATCAGGAAGAATTGGGTTTTTACGGTGTTTACAGGCTGGCAGGCGACGGAAAATTAACTCTGCTAGTTAAGGATTTGGTACTGCCGAATGGCATCGCCTTTTCACCCGACGAGAAAAAACTTTATGTCAATAATTCGGAAGCGGGATACATTGCCGTTTACGATGTAAAACCGGACGGAACTATTACAAATGAGCGGCTTTTTGCGGATTTAAAAGACGCCAGTCAAGGCGGAGTTCCCGACGGTCTAAAAGTTGATATAGAGGGGAATGTTTACAGCACCGGGCCGGGGGGAGTGTGGATTTTATCGCCGGATGGCAAGGTTTTGGGGAAGATTTCTGTGCCTGAGACGGCGACTAATGTGGCTTGGGGAGAAAGCGATCGCAAAACGCTTTACATTACGGCAAATACAAGTCTTTATCGGATTCGCCTTAAAATTTCAGGCGTGCGGCCGGGAAAATAATCTAAAATAGGGCGAAGTTGAAAGTAAACTGGTTTTTATTAGTGGTATTTGACCGGGCATGATATAGTCGTAGGTTTGAGAATCAGTCCTTCCCGATTCTTTTATCTCAAATCTCCAATCTCAAATGGTATTAATAGCTAGGTTGCACAAATTTCTAACTGCTACAGTCGATCGCAAATCCCGATCGCACACAATATTTTGGTTGACTCTCAGCCTGACATTTGCCGCCATCTATGCTATTTTAGGACTCAAGCAAGTCTTCAGCGCCGAGTATATGGTGCAAGACGATGCGAGGCAGCACGTTTTCTGGATGATGCGGTTTGTCGATCCAGAATTATTCCCCAACGATTTCATTGCTAATTACTTTCAATCAGTCGCCCCTGCAGGATACACCACGCTCTACAACTTAGCAGCAACAGTTGGCATTCACCCGCTATTTCTTCACAAAATATTGCCACTATTTCTAGGCTTAATCTCCACTTATTACTGTTTTGGCCTTTGTCTAGAAATGCTACCAGTGCCGATGACGGGATTTATTGCATCTTTGCTGTTAAATCAGCATATGTGGATGACCGATGATTTGGCTTCTACAACGCCAAGAGCTTTTATTTATCCGATATTTCTTGCTTTTTTATATTATTTGTCGCGCAGTTCCTTGCTGCCTTGTTTAGGGGCGATCGCCCTAATCGGACTATTCTACCCTCCTTACGCCTTGGTTGCTGCCGGAATCTTAGTTTTGCGCCTGCTAGCCTGGAAAAATGGCGGTTTGTGCTTGTCGGGCGATCGAACTAATTACCTATTTTGCACTACAGGTTTGGGAGTAATCTTTTTAGTAATGCTGCCCTATGCCTTAGATAACTCTGAATTTGGCCCAACTTATACCGCAGCAGAAGCGAAGCAAATGCCCGAATTTGCACCAGACGGCAGAAATGCTTTTTTTCGTCCAAACCCGGTAGATTATTGGCTGACAGGGCGGGGCAGCGGGATGTTTCCCAAGTCGCTGTTTACGCCTGTAACTCACTGTGTCGGGCTGTTATTTCCGCTGCTGCTGTTTTTGCGATCGGCTTTTCCCTTAGCAAATCAGATTCAAAGCAAAATCTGGCTTTTGCTTCAGCTCTTTTTAGCATCCTCGGCGATGTTTTTTGCGGCTCACGCCACCATTTTTAAGCTGTATCAACCAGGTCGCTATACAGCCTACAGCTTGCGATTTATAGTTGTTTTAATAACTGCGATAGTCCTAACTTTAATTATCGATGGAGTCGGTTATTGGGCATCAAAAACCGCAAAAACATTTCATTTAAAAAATCTAGTTGCACTAATTACGACACCGATTATCGCTGTCGCAGTGGTGCTTTATCCCTGCTTGGTTGAAAAATTCCCTACAGTCGGGTATGTAGAAGGTAAAATGCCGGGTTTGTACAATTTTTTTGAGCAACAACCTAAAAATATCTTGATTGCTTCAATCGCGGCAGAGACTGATAATTTGCCAACATTTAGTCAGCGTTCGGTTTTGGTGGCAAAAGAATATGCAGTGCCTTATCAGAAAGGCTACTACAGCAGATATCGGCAGCGAGTTAACGATTTAATTCGCGCTCACTACACTCCCGATCGATCAGTATTGGAAAAGTTTATCAATCAATATGGAGTTGATTTTTGGATGCTTGAGCGCAATGCTTTGACTCTTCAGTATGTTGCGGACTACGGCTGGATCTATGACTTTGATTCTACAGCGCAGGCGATGCTTTCTCTCAAACAAGGGAAAATTCCCGCCTTAGCTTCAGCAATGACAAGTTGTGCTGTTTTTCAGAATGAAATTGTAGTGGTGTTGGAGGCGTCTTGTATTGTGAACTTGACCGGGAATTAAGGCGAGGCGGAGCCTCGGGAGCTGCGTTCTCAGGAAGAGCCTGGGAACTCTAAAAAAAATCAATTAGGGGATTGGGAAGATATCCAACATGAATTAGAATGGTTAGATAATTATAATTATTATGTGATTTTTCAACAAATTTTAAAACGACCTCTAACTCTTGATAGCACGGATATGGGTAAATTTCCACATATCCTGAATGCTGATAACGGTAAATCCCAAAACTTCTAAGTCAGTTCGGAATTGACCCGGATCGCTAAAGCGTGAAGTTGGCTCGATAATATGCAACTGACCGTCAAGTTTAAGAGTACGATATGCTTCCCGCAGGTAGTCGCTGAAGTTTGAACCCATTAAAGAAAGAGAAAAAATGGCCACATCTAGGGTTTCATCATCTAGCGGAACGTGCGCCATATCGCAGGCGATCGCATTATCATTGATAGCAATATGGTCAAAGCTGTAAACTGTATGTCTATCTGAAACTGCCTCAGCTAATTTTGCTTCACCGCAACCAAAATCACCAATAGTGTAGCCGCTACGTTGTTGACACCAGCGAATCATCTCCTCGTAGGGAATAACTGCCCAATCTTTTCTTGATTCTTGATACAAAGTATGGTAATGCGCCCATTCTTCAGGGTTTTCCTGTAAGCGTTGGTGAGTAGTGGCGCTGTGGGTTTGGTTCCAGTGGCGATTCATGGTGGAGAAGTCGCCGTAACGCGCCAGTCGTTGCTGTACTTCGGCTGGGTTGGTATCTGGAATGGGGATAATAATTTTCGGGCGGGTGATGATTTGGACTTCGCCAGATGCGAGGCGTTCTAACCAGCCGATCGCATCTTGGTAAGCTTGAGCAGAGGATCGCAGGTGTCCTTCTGGTACTATGCCATCAACAGCAGCATCAGCGATCGACTTTTTGAATTTTAAGCGCTGCATTTTGGAATCGCACCACGACCAGCGCTGACTGTTAACCGTTGCATAGGTCAGAGGAATCACCATTTTTACTGTATCGCGGGTTTGTCCTTGGCGATAGATGCGACCTTTGAGTTGTTCAAATTCGGCATGAGTCCAAGGTAGGACGTTGACAATTAGCTGGTTGCAAACGTGCTGTAAGCCATCTACACCAGTCCCTATGGCGCTAGAACCGATGAGAACATCAATTTTGCCGTTTAAAAAGCCTTCTAAACCGGACTTGTCTTCGCCCGTGTAGAAACCCACTTTCCAGCCATCATTTACTAAGGCATCTCTCAATATGCGATCGATTCCCTGGATGTAATGAGTGTAAATTAGGGTTTTCGGTTGGATGTGCTTGCGAATAACCGGTAATCTGGCAACAGTGAGAATTTTTTCTAATTGCAATGGAGTACCATTTCCACCTAAAGCGCGAATTTCTTCGATGTACTCGCCACAATCTACGGGAATTTCGATTTGTTCGTAATCTAGTTTATATTCTGGCATCCAGCGTATTCCCAGAGTAACGAGTCGCTGGTGCAATCTCATGCAGTTGGCAATTGTTGGGTGGATATCGAGTTCGTTGTGGGCGAATCCCGTCACCATTTCTATTAAACTTTTGCCTTCTTGGATATTGTTAATTACCGGAGTGGCTGACATTCCGATAACGTGCAAATTAGGGTTGCGTTCTGCGGTGGTGGTGAGGAGGGCAGTCACTAATTCTTTGCGCCGGGACATATTTTCAATTTGGCGCTGTTTGGTGTAGTGAATTTCGTCAATAACGATGAAATCAATAGATTCGTTTTCTATAAATGAACGTATCCACTTAGCCGAGTCTGGTTGTTGGAACATTTCATAGTTCAAAATCAAATAATGGTGGATTTCTGGATTGAGAAGAGCACCTAAATCAGTTTCATTACCGATCGCTTTGGCCCAATTGGGATTAAAAGTTTTAGTAATAACTACGCTATCTGGAAAAATTTTGAGGATGGCATTTTTCCAACCTTCGACGACGCTATTCGGACAGCAGATCAAGGTAAGATGGGCGTTAATGACGCGACTGGCGAGAACTGCGGAGAGGGTTTTGCCTGCACCTGTTCCCGACCAATTGCCGACGCGCTTTTGGTCGCGTACCCGAACGGCGATTAGTCGCTGCATCAGGTTTGGTTCGGCTAATTTGCCGTCGATACGGAAAGCGTAACCTGTGGGAATTTCGAGATTTTTGGCGCGGTGATACTCGTCTAGAAATTCTGTTTTCACGCGATCAGAATACGTATCGCCTGTGTATTCTTCTGCTTGGGCTAGGGCGGTTGTTTCCTCGTGAAAAACGTGCTTCCAAATTTTTGCTTTTGCGGATGCGATGAGAAATTCGACAGCTTCTTCATCGGCTGAGGATACGACGTGATGATCTAAGGATGATAGAACTTCTCGCGTTTGGACAATGGGAAAGTTAAGGTTATCTTCTTCCTGGGATGGTTCGATAGTTTGATTAATTTGGTTGTCAAGATTATCGTCAGAGGTTATGTCTCTTTCATCGGTGATGTCATTATTTATGTTTGTTTCAAGTGATTCGAGAGTTAGCTGTTTATCTTGCAGGAATTGATCGACGATTGAAGATTCACCATTGATAAAATTTTTTATTTCTTCTTTTGGGAAGCGTCCAGTAGCAAGCGCTTTAACAAAGCTTTTACCTTTGCCTGTACTCTGAAGCATTCCACTCTGCTGAAATAGTAGGTAAAGTTCAGCAGCAGTAAAAGTTTCAAGGTGGTTTATTAATGTACTAATAAAATGGCGGATCTTTTCTACTGTCCAACCTGAATTACAAAACGGACATCTTCTCCCATGAACTCTATTGGAAATCATTGCTTCCCACTCATGTTTTGAGTCTTGAGTGCATTGCCACCAAACTTTCTCTTCTGAACCTGCGATAACTGCACTTGGGGTAAGTGTCCCATTTTTGGTGGGATGCCATTGTTTAGCAATTTCAGGATAACGAGTTTCCAGACAATTAGTAACCGATATCTTTTGCCCAGAACAACAGGGGCATCCTCTCCCTTTGATTCTATTAACAATAGAAGCATCCCACTCGTGATCGGCTCCTTCTGGACAGATCCACCAAGCTTTTTTTGCCGAACCTGCCACTATTTTATCTGGGGTGAGCTTACCATTTTTCGTCGGATGCCACTGTTTGGCTATCTCTGGATAAAGACTTGTTAGAGAGTTAGTGACAGATGATTGTAGACCACGACAAAAGCGGCATCCGTTTCCTCCTACTCTATTGACTATAGAAGCATTCCACTCGTGATCGAGACCTTTGGGGCATTTCCACCAAGCTTTCTCGTTTGACCCTGCTACCACTTGTTCTGGAGTGAGGTTACCGTTTTTTGTGGGATGCCACTGTTTGGCTAACTCAGGGTAAAGACTTGCTAGAGAATTGGTGACTGAAGCTTTCTGTCCAGCACAACAGCGGCATCCATTCCCTCTAACTCTACTATCAATAACAGCATCCCACTCGTGATCGGTACCTTTGGGGCATTTCCACCAAGCTTTCTTTGTTGAACCTGCTACCACTTGTTCTGGAGTCAGGCTACCATTTTTTGTCGGATGCCACTGTTGTGCTAACTCAGGGTAAAGACTTGCTAGGGAATTAGTAACCGATACTCTTTGACCAGCACAAAATGCACATCCATTGCCTCCAACTCTACTGACTATGGCAGTTTCCCACTCGTGATCGGAACCTTTGGGACATTTCCACCAAGCTTTTTTGCTTGAACCTGCTACCACTTGCTCTGGAGTCAGGGTACCGTTTTTTGTGGGATGCCACTGTTTGGCTATTTCAGGAGAAATATTAGCTAGGGAATTAGTAACCGATACTCTTTGACCAGCACAACAGGGACATCCATCCCCTCTTTTGACTCTTTTCTCAATAGAAGCTGGCCATTCGTGGTCAGGTCCATTAGAACATTTCCACCAAACTTTCGTTTTTGAGCCTGCCGAAACCTTCTCTGGAGTGAGTCCACCGTTTTTTGTGGGATGCCACTGCCTGGCTAGTTGAGGGCTTATAATGGATAGAGTCTTTTTCATATTCAAGATGGAGATAGGTATGAATTGGGAAACTTACGAAGAAACGGTAAAGAATATATACCAAGTATTGGGTGCTAGCAAAGGAGTTAAGATTGAATGTTATGGCAACTCTTGTAAATGTACTGGCCAATCTGAAGTCAAGCATCAAATCGACGTACTGACTGTTCACACTGACGGAATTCATAACTATAAAACATCTAGAGAATGTAAATTTTGGAATACAAGAATTAATAAGGATATAGTCATGAAGGTTTGGGCAATTCGTCAAGATTGTAATTTGCAGAAAGGAATTATCGTTTCCAAGATTGGCTTTACTCCTGATGCCATAAAATTTGCTAAATACTATGATATTGGGTTGGTGGAACTGAGAAAACCGTTAAAGCAAGATATAGAAAATCGGATCGCCGAAGTCAATATAAATACAATTACTCTAATACCTAATATAACTCGTTTCTACAATATTGTCCATGAGGAAGAAGATCAAAACCATACACAGTTTGAGATTAACACAAGTGAGAGTTATTATCTTTTCCCTGATGGTTGCCATAAAACGATTATAGATTTAATTGATAATTGGTTAAGGGAAATCGAGCAAGCGGGAAAATTGAATTTAGTTATGGAAGAAGTCATACCATTTCCTAATGGCACTTATCTTAAAACTCCTGAATTGAGTATTAAAGTTAACGCTGTTCATATTAAAGGTTCTTTGGTGACAGGTAGTATGGAAAAAGTGGAATTTAGGTGGAAGGATCGAATCAGTCTGATTATGAAGGATATTTTTGAAGAAAAGATGTTTACAGTTTCCCACTCCGGAAATATACAAGAAGTTCCGTTTTTTGCTTAGGTCGATAAATGTCTACTTACCTCATTGTAGCATTAATCAAGTGGCATTGGTACTGACTCTGATAGAACGAGAAAAACTGTTCGGATTCCTCAGCTACAATTGCTGCATGGATATTCTGTAGGAGCGATCGCACAATGCGTTATAATCCCGATAGGAGATAATGGTGCGAGTCAATGACACAAGTTCTCGATCGCGAAATTCTCGATGGGCGAGTGGTTCTCAATGGCACTTGGGAGCAATTCAAGTTAATCCAGAAGGTTTCGGAAGATTCCCCTGGCATAAAGTTGTCCTTTTTTGCAGGTGCGATCGAGATTCTGATGCCGGGATTCCAACACGAAAATTTTTCTGAAATCATTGGTTACTTGGTGACCACTTTTCTGCTGCAACAAGGTATTAAGTTTTACCCTTCTGGTTCAATGACGCAGGAGAAGACGCCAGAAGCTTCAACTCAAGCAGACAAATCGTTTTGTTTGGGAGAACCTAAGTTGATTCCCGATTTGTCGATCGAGGTGGTTTATACTAGCGGTGGACTGAGCAAGTTGCCAAAATATCGAGCTTTGGGTGTGCCTGAAGTCTGGTTTTGGGAAGATGGCACGCTGCGGCTGTATCATCTCCGGGAAGATGGCTACGAGCAAGTAATTCAGAGTCAACTGTCTGGATTGGAAACGCTGGATATCGATTTGCTAAGACGCTGCATTTTAATGGGTGAAACTGATTTGGCTGAAGCGGTTAAGGTTTTTGCCCAGGGAATCTCAATTAATCGTACATGACAGCAAGACGTTCGATTTTCCTAATTGGCGATCGAAATTTTAGTGGTTTTGGCAACATCTGGAAAAAATAGAATCTCCCGATGCCCGACTTCTTAAATAAGTCTGGTTCTGCTGTTGTTGGGAACGAGAAATACAGTCTTTTGTAGGGCGAATCCCCCTGCGGTTGCAACTCCTAATGGGTGATGTTGCGGATATCGTGCAATTAAATAACCTCCGAAATTAAAGCTGAATATAGATTCGGGGTCAAGTTCGCAGACAATGAAAATTGCACAAAAGCTTGATCGCCAATTATTTCTTCAACAAAAACATGACAACACTTTACGTCAACCCGCAAACAGGCAGCGATTCCGCAGTCGGCAGCCAATCAGCCCCATTCAAAACTATAGCCCCCGCGATCGCCCGCGCTGCATCGGGAACTACGATTCAGTTATCACCGGGAACTTACAGCGCCGCTAGCGGCGAACAATTCCCCTTGCAAATTCCCTCAGGAGTAAAAGTTATTGGCAATGAAACTAACAAAGGTAGAGGCACTCTAATTCAAGGAAGTGGCAAATTTGTCAGTCCCACCGCTGCGGCTCAAAATATCACGATACTGCTAGCAACTAATTCGGAATTGCGCGGAGTAACTGTCACTAATCTCGATAGTCGCGGCACGGGAGTCTGGATTGAGTCAACTTCTCCGACTGTAGCTAACTGCACTTTCACTCAATGCAAGGGCGAAGGCATTGTTGCCACGGGAACCGCTAATCCTGCGATTCTCGACAACATATTTGTGGAAAACTCCGTCGCTGGCGTAATTACGGCGGGAACTGCTAAGGGAGTAATACGGCGCAATATTTTTCAAAAGACGGTTTTGGGCATCTCTCTGCAAGCTCAGTCGGCTCCTTTGATTGCTGACAACCAAATTTTGGAAAATCGCTCCGGTATAGTTTTAGCGGGAGAATCTAAGCCGATTTTACGCAATAATCGCCTTGAAAAAAATACCGAAGACGGTTTGACTGCGGTGAATAAGTCGCTGCCAGATATTGGTACTGCTCAAGATTTGGGCGGCAATATTTTTCAGAATAACGGTGAATTAGACTTGCAAAACGCGACTGGGGCTAAGATTTCTGCGGTGGGAAATCAGCTCAATTCTTCGCGCGTGAAAGGTTTATTTGATTTGGGCAATGTGACGCCAACTACGGCTCCTGGGGGGCTAAAGTTTAGCGACATCAGCACGCATTGGGCTAAGGATTTTATTGATCGCTTGGCAAAGATGAATATTGTTAGCGGGTTTCCCAACGGCACTTTTCAAGCTTACGAGATTGTAACTAGAGCTCAGTATGCGGCTATGTTGGCGAAGGCGTTTGAATTGGTGCCGCGCCGTGAGGCGACGGTTTTTAAGGATGTGGCGGGGGATTTTTGGGCCAAGGGAGCGATCGACCAAGCTAATCGAGCTGGGTTTTTGGCTGGATACCCCGACAGCACGTTTCGCCCGGAGCAGAATTTGACTAGAGTTCAGGCGATCGTTTCTTTGGTAAACGGCTTGCAGTTGGCGGGCGGCAACCCCAATTCTTTGAGCGTTTATATTGATCGAGCTCAGATTCCCAGTTTTGCCACCGACGAGATAGCAACCGCCACAGAGCGCAAAATCGTGGTCAACTATCCCGCGCGCGAAAAGCTTTGCCCCGCCCACGACATCACCCGGGGCGAGATATCCGCCCTCATCTACCAAACTCTGGTAGCCACAAAGCGGGCCGATCCTATTAACTCTCCTTACATCGTCTAAGGGAATTGGGAGACAAGGGAGAGGAGAACTTGGGGTACAAAGAACTCACATCTTGCACCATTCTCGCTCAACAGGCTTTCCGGCCTGTTCCACAAAGAGTAGATTAACTTGAGTTCGGGTTAAGCAGAAGGGAGAAAAAAGGCATCGATATTGAGAGAAGGCTTTTTAGGATGAAGGCAATAGGCAATCAATCCACAGACCAAGTTGACTAAGAAATTGACCGGACTGCGACGGGTGAGAATGCTCAATCTGAGAGATGTTTTTTAGTTGGTCGATAATCGTCTCAATGATGGAGCGTTTGCGCGTTAGCAGCTTATCCATCAGTGGCATCAGCTTATTTTTCATATTGCGCTTTGGCTTTGTAATCAGTTGAATCCCAATCTGGGTTCAAAAACTTGGCAGAAATCATCGACAGCGCAAAATAGTTCTTCTAAACTAATCATGGGACGAGCCTGTAAAGCTTTGGTTTGATGACTTTTAACTTACTTGCTTGTCCCTTTCTTATCCCGAACTCACGTTACATATAAATCGCACGGCTCAGACGAACCCCGAAATCGGCATCCGGATTTGTCGTGGCGTCACCAAGCCGCTCTTGCATCACTGCAACTGCTAAGTCCCGGCGCTTTGGCGATCGCGATGCGTCGGCAGATGCCAGCGCTCCCGCCATCTGTTCACGCGTGAGATCCGTGCAATAGCAGGGCGTGCCGGGTTGCTGACGCCACGAATCGGCGAGCGTGCCAGCGTCAAAAGCATCAAGCCCAGTGTCTTCGACGAGCGTCATAGCCACGGAGCGATCCTTCTCGCGGTCAGCAGCCACAGGGAGGGCGATACGGTCAGGGCTTCCAGCAGGCTTGCCCTTGGTGGCGAAGGAGCCAGATCCTATCGCATTCCACGCCTTGGCGATCGGCCGGCCTAGCTGTTCGGCCACCCAAAGGCTCTCAACCTGCCCGGCCTCGATAGCATCGATCTTGTCGTCGCGGTGGGGATAGTAATTAGACGTGTCGATGACGACTGTCTCGACTGGTAGGTTGGCGATCAGCGGCGCGATTGTGGGAATGCGGTTGAGAGGGATCGAGAGGATCACCGCGTCAACGTCCTCCACAGCTTGGGCCGTCGAGACCGCGCGTGCGCCGAAAGCCAGCACATCGGCCTCGATCGTCTCTGGGCCGCGAGAGTTGGCCACCTTCACGTCATGTCCGGCCGCACTGAGTTTGCGTGCCAAAGTCTTCCCGATATGGCCAGTGCCTAAGATCCCGATGTTCATTTTCTTCGTGTCATCCATGATAAGTAGTCAAACAAAATTAATTACACAAACAAATAATATGATATAATAAAAAATATCAAGTTGTGTTCAAAGAAGTTTTATATGTTTTTACTTCGAGATATCAATCCACT
>NZ_JAUBPR010000064.1:0-36499 GCF_036700845.1 Microcoleus sp. S13_C5 | reverse complement strand
TTTAGCAGGCATTCACTTTTTCTGAATATCATTATGTTATATTATACCAATATGCGTTTTAAATGCACAACAGCTTAGGAGGCGTGATGTTGTAGATGCCGAGGCCGGATTCTATTAATAATTCGATTGTTAGATTAATAATTTTCATAAATTGTCTTTCATTTGCAGCGCTGTTCAATAATTATAATTACGTTGGTTGGGATGACTTCATTCCTCAAAGTCCTCAAATGCCGATCGCGCACAGCAGTTTTACTAATTTTACCATCAGCGTTCCACCCAACAGGCTGTCAATTGAGGGTCAAAACTGTGAATCAGCTCTTTTTCTGTAAGTGCCGCCCAAAGCGAGAATTGGATAATCAAAAAAAATCATACGGCAAGAGCATCGCACGTTTTTACAACAGCCAATAAACTTCCGGCCCTACATCCGCTGCAGCCATCGTGGGTTCCTTCTAACTCGGGCGGTGGTTTCTGCACTTGAAGCGCTGCATAAATCAATCAAATTTTTAAATGCTGTTAATATATCGCCGACAGTTCGTTGACTATCTTGACTCTTCCCTTGATCACAGAACGCAGCAGGCGGTTGATCGAATGTCTGTATTCATCGTCGAGAGAGTCGTCCAAAACAGCGGCCATCAAACCGTAGCGATCGGCTAAAGTCAAACAACCCGTATCCGTAACAGAGGCAAGCATTTCGGAAATAGCGCCGGGGAGAAGTTGAACTAAAAACATGAGACGTTCCCTGAATTCGATACTTATATCATCTCTCGTTCTCCAAAAATTAATAGTGACGCTGGCATAGCACACAAGGTGATGTTTTGAGGCAAACTGTGTGACAGCGACCCCTCTAATGTTGTGACGATCTCGTTTTAAGTCTGCGATCGCACTCACAACCTTAATCTTAGATATTCCAATTTCCCCCTCTTCCGTCCTAAATCTAAAGATTTAGAGAGATTTTTCGGTTTTGGGGGTGTCTTTACCCATTACCCATGTATAAAACGCATGGGATGTATGCGAAATATTCATAAAACTCAATATTTTGTAAAAATAGCTACGAATATTTACAATCGTGGGCTTTACATTAGCTCATAACAAAGGTGCATCGAAACAGAGCGATCTACCGAATCATCGGTAGCAACTATAACCATAAATAGTTTGGCGACGTTCGAGCCAGCGCCCAGTCAAGCTCAAGTTTACAGAAGACGAACCATGCTTAAAAGAAATTCCATCTAGTAACTAAATATACAGTTTTAAATCCATACAGTCACTAAGGTTAGCAGGAAACACACACTTTATGCTCCAAGTCAATACCTCCCCACACCAGCCAGCAGCGAGGGTAAACCGATGACCCAAACAGTAGAACCCAAAGCCCAAGCGAGCTTGAACAAGTTTGAAAAACTCAAAGCCGAAAAAGATGGCTTAGCATTAAAAGCCGAACTCGACCACTTCGCCGCGATCGGCTGGGAAGCAATGGACGAAACCGATCGCGAGCACCGCCTCAAATGGCTCGGCATCTTCTTTCGGCCAGTAACTCCCGGCAAATTCATGATGCGGCTGCGCTTGCCCAACGGCATCATTACTAGCAATCAAACCAGAACGCTAGCAGAAATCGTCCAACGCTACGGCGACGACGGCAGCGCCGACATCACCACCAGACAAAACCTGCAATTGCGCGGAATTCGCATCGAAGACGTACCCGACATCTTCCGCCGCCTCAAAGAAGCGGGCATGACCAGCATCCAGTCTGGCATGGACAACGTACGCAACATCACGGGTTCCCCAGTCGCGGGCCTGGACGCCGACGAACTGATTGATACGCGGGAACTGGCGAACCAAGTCCAAGACATGATTACGAATAGCGGCGAAGGCAACCCCGCGTTTTCAAATTTGCCGAGAAAGTTTAATATTGCGATCGCAGGCTGCCGCGACAACTCAGTCCACGCAGAAATCAACGACATCGCCTTCGTACCCGCTTACAAAGACGGCAACATCGGCTTTAACGTTTTAGTCGGCGGTTTCTTCTCCGCCAAACGCTGCGAAGCTGCAATTCCTCTCAACGCATGGGCAAGTCCCAGCGACGTTGTAGATTTGTGCAAAGCAATTTTAACTGTGTTTCGCGATCAAGGCCCGAGAGCAAACCGCCAAAAATCGCGGCTGATGTGGCTGATTGACGAACTCGGAATCGAACAATTCCGAGCCGCAGTCGAACAAGAATTTGGTCGCACTTTGCCCGCCGCCGCCCTCAAAGATGAAATCCTCTGGGACAAACGCGACCACATCGGCATCTACCCCCAAAAACAATCAGGGCTCAACTATGTAGGGCTGCACGTTCCCGTCGGACGGCTGCAGGCATCGGATTTGTTCGATTTAGCCAGAATCGCCGAGGTTTACGGCAGCGGCGAACTCAGGCTCACCGTCGAAGAAAACGTCATTATTCCCAACGTTCCCGACTCGCGGATTGAATCGCTGGTCAAAGAACCGCTGTTGCAGCGTTTTTCGCTCAACCCCGCACCTCTAACGCGAGCCTTGGTTTCCTGTACCGGCGCTAAGTTTTGCAACTTCGCCCTCATCGAAACCAAAAGCCGATCCGTGGCAATGATTGAGGAACTCGAAGTCGAACTGTCAGTTCCCAAACCGGTCAGAATTCACTGGACGGGTTGCCCCAATTCCTGCGGTCAACCCCAAGTAGCAGACATCGGTTTGATGGGAACAAAAGTTCGCAAGAACGGCAAAACCCTCGAAGGTGTAGACATTTACATGGGAGGCACAGTCGGCAAAGACGCTCATTTGGGTACTTGCGTCCAAAAAAGCATCCCTTGTGAAGACCTCAAACCAGTGCTGCGCCAACTGTTAGTCGATAACTTCGGGGCCGTTCCCAATCAATCTCAAGAAGATGTAGTTTCGCTGAACCGGCAACTGCAACTGACGGTTGACCGGGACGAAACGGCAGTCCCGGCAGCCAAACCTCAGACATCTACTGTCATTTTCGCTCGCTCGGGCAAAGAAGTTGCTTGCAGCGAAGATGAGTACATTCTCGATGTTGCCGAACGGGCCGGAGTCGAACTTGACAGCAATTGCCGATCGGGAAGCTGTGGCACTTGCCAGCAAAAACTCCTAGAAGGCCAAACAGTCTACGACAGCCAACCCGACGCGGCCCGAGACTTAGAACCAGGGTTCATTTTAACTTGCAGCGCGCGGGCGATCGGCAAAGTGTCGATCGACGCCTAATCTCGCCTAATCTCACAATGTGAGATGCGATACGAAGGTCGCGAATCAATCTCACATCTCACATTTCCACCATCTCAAAGTACAACAACAATTCAAGACAAATGAGCAACCTTTCTAGAAGAAAATTCATTATAACCGCTGGAGCAACAGCAGCCGGCACCCTCCTAGCCCACGGTTGCAGTTCCGGTTCCACCACATCTAACGGAGGTGCCACCCCCGCAGCCGGCGGCGCATCACCCAGCGCCGCCCCAGCAGTCAACATCAACCCCGCCGACGCCCCAGAAGTTACCGCAGCCAAACTCGGATTCATCGCCCTCACCGACGCAGCACCCTTAATCATCGCCCAAGAAAAAGGGTTATTTGCCAAGTACGGCATGAAAGACGTACAAGTTACTAAACAAGCATCTTGGCCAGTTACTCGCGACAACTTAGAACTCGGTTCCGACAAAGGCGGCATTGACGGCGCCCACATTTTATCCCCGCTACCTTACCAGATGACATTAGGCACTGTTACCAAAGGCAATCAGCCAGTGCCGATGTACATTCTCGCCCGGTTAAATACTAACGGTCAGGCAATTTCGCTCAGCAAAAAATACCTAGATTTAAAAGTAGGTACAGACAGCGCACCCCTGAAAGCAGCTTTTGGCAACCAAAACCTTCCTGTTGCTATGACTTTTCCCGGCGGCACCCACGACTTGTGGCTGCGCTACTGGCTAGCAGCCGGCGGTATTAATCCAGATACAGATGTTTCCGTGATTCCCATACCGCCGCCCCAAATGGTAGCGAACATGAAATCTGGCAGCATGGAAGCCTTTTGCGTAGGCGAACCTTGGAATGCTCAGCTAGTTACTCAAAAGGTAGGATACACCGCCTTAATAACTGGAGAACTTTGGAAAGATCATCCTGAAAAAGCTTTAGGTTTAAGAGCTGATTGGGTTGACAAAAACCCCAAAGCTGCAAAAGCAATTACAATGGCCGTACTGGAAGCCCAGCAGTGGTGCGGAAAGCTAGAAAATCGCGATGAGATGTGCCAAATCATCTCTCAAGATAAGTGGTTAAAAGTTCCAGTAGCAGATATTATCGGTCGCTCTAAAGCTCAAATTGACTACGGTACCGGCCGCATTGAAGCTGCCAGCCCTGTGGCGATGAAATTCTGGGCTGATAATGCTTCTTATCCCTACAAGAGTCACGATGCTTGGTTCTTAGCTGAAAATATTCGCTGGGGTTATATGCCGGCAACTACCGACATCAAAGCAACCGTTGATAAAGTTAACCGCGAAGATATTTGGAAAGCAGCAGCGACAGCACTTGGCGTCCCCGCAGCCCAAATTCCTACTACCACTTCTCGCGGTGTCGAAACCTTCTTTGACGGCGTGAAGTTCGACCCAGAAAAACCAGAAGAATATCTCAAGGGTCTGAAAATCAAAAAAGCATAATTAGTCAACTGTTGACAGTTAACTGTTGACAGTTGACTGTTAACAGTTGACAAACCCCTAAAATGGATTGATGGTGTTGGACAGAGGGAAACGGAGGGTGCGTTCGACGGTTCCAGCCTGCTGAACTCTGTTCAAAGTATCTACAAATAATCGATTATTCACAATACTGCAAAAATAAAAATGGCAACAAACCTCGCTGTTACTAAAAGCAAAAATCCAGTAAATTTCGTTCTGGATCACGTTCAAAAAAACCGCAGAAAAATCATTCGCCCGCTGGTAGCAATTACAGTTCTGCTCATAATCTGGCAAATCCTCTGCCACAGTCCAGAGTCCAGCTTGCCGGGACCAATCAAAGCTGTCCAAGAAACCTGGAATCTGATTATCAATCCGTTCTTCGACAACGGCGGTACAGACAAAGGCTTGTTCTGGCAAATTTTGGCTAGCTTGCAGCGGGTGGCGATCGGCTTTACTTTGGCAGCAATTCTGGGCATAAGTTTGGGAATCCTGATCGGCACAAACTCCTTAATGTTCGATGCTTTAGACCCGCTGTTTCAAGTATTCAGAACTATCCCGCCCCTGGCTTGGCTGCCGATCGCCCTGGCTGTATTTCAACAGTTCAATCCCTTTGAAGGCATGGGGATGAAAGCTAACGAAGTTTCAGCTCTCTTCGTAATCTTAATTACAGCAATTTGGCCGATTCTAATTAACACCACAGTAGGCGTTCAACAAATACCCCAAGACTACAGAAACGTCGCCCGCGTCTTGCGCCTCCCCAACCAAAAATATTTCTGGAAAATCCTGCTTCCCTCTTCTGTTCCTTACATCTTCACTGGCTTGAGAATTGGCATCGGTTTGTCTTGGCTGGCGATCGTAGCTGCGGAAATGTTAGTCGGCGGCGTCGGCATCGGCTTCTTCATCTGGGACGCTTACAACAGTTCTCGACTCAGTGCAGTGATTCTAGCAGTGCTTTATGTAGGAATCGTCGGTTTAATTTTAGACAGAATCGTTGGTTTCATCGCGTCCAAAGTTGTGCCCGAAGAACAGAAATAGGATTTAGCAATGGGGAATGGGGAATGGGGAATGGGGAATGGGGGATTAGTTATTAGGAAGCGGGAAGAATTATATATGCCCAATGCCCAAGACCCTGTTTTGCCAATACCCAATTTTCCATTAATAATTAGCATCTAGAAATTACCAACTAACCTAAAATAGCCATGTCAGTATTTGTTGAAGTAGACCACGTTGACCGCGTATTTAACTTGCCCAATGGAGAGCAATACATCGCTCTTAAAAATATCGAACTGAAAATAAAAAAGGGAGAATTCATCACCTTAATCGGACACTCGGGCTGTGGCAAATCTACACTGCTAAATATTATCGCCGGCCTCGACAACGCAACTCAGGGCGGGATTACTTTAGAAGGGCGCGAAGTCCGCGATCCAGGCCCGGACAGAATGGTGGTGTTTCAAAATTACTCGCTGCTACCTTGGCTGACGGTGCGCGAAAATATTGCCCTAGCAGTAAATGAAATTTACAGCGGTAACTCCCAAGAAGATCGTGAGTTGGTGATCGAACACCACATTAAATTGGTCGGACTCGGGCACGCGGCCGACAAACGCCCAGGCGAAATTTCTGGGGGGATGAAACAAAGAGTTGCGATCGCCCGCGCCCTGGCGATTCGCCCGAAATTGCTGCTGCTAGACGAACCCTTCGGCGCCCTCGATGCTTTAACTCGCGGCGGTTTGCAAGACCAGTTGATGAAAATTTGCGAGGAAAGTAAAGTCACCAGCGTGATGGTAACTCACGACGTGGATGAGGCTTTATTGCTGAGCGATCGCATTGTGATGCTTACCAACGGCCCGGAAGCGCAAATCGGGCAAATCCTCGAAGTGAACATTCCCCGCCCCCGCAAGCGTATGGAAGTTGTCAACCATCCCAGTTACTATGCGCTGCGTAACGAAATGGTTTACTTCCTCAACCAGCAAAAGCGGGTCAAACAGCGCCGGGCAAAACAACAACCGCCTGTGATCGCCCGCAACGGCTTGGAAAAAATCAACCTCGATATCGGCTTTATTCCCCTCACCGACTGCGCGCCCTTAGTTGTAGCCAAAGAAAAAGGATTTTTTCAAGCCCACGGCTTGGAAGAAGTTACTCTCAGCCGCGAACCTGGCTGGAAAGCGATCGCCCAGGGAGTCGCCGAAGGACGGCTGGACGCGGCGCAAATGGTTGCAGGAATGCCGATCGCCATGCTGTTGGGTCTGGACGGTCAAGCCCCTGTGCCCGTCTGTAGCGCCCTCACGCTGTCCCGCAACGGCAATTCGATTATTTTCAGCAAAGACCTTTACAGACAAGGCATTCGGACATTAGAAGATTTCAAAGCTGCGATCGCCAAGACTCCGGATAAAGTCCACACCTTGGGCATGGTACACTCCGCCTCCATGCACAATCTGCTGTTCCGCTACTGGCTGGCCGCCGGTGGCATCGACCCCGACCTGGACGTGGGGTTGACGGTGATTCCGCCCCCGCAGATGGTAGCGAATTTAAAAGCAGGCAACATTGACGGCTACTGCTCAGGCGACCCCTGGAACTCCCACGCAGTCAACAGCGGCACGGGTTTTGTCATGGCCCGTTCCCTGGATATTCTGCCCGGACACATAGAAAAAGTTCTCGGTGTTAGCGAAGATTGGGCTCAGAAATATCCTCAAACCCACCTCGCCCTCGTCAAAGCGCTTTTGGAAGCCTGCGACTACTGCGATGACCGCCGCAACCGCGAAGAAGTCCTAGCATTGATTAGCCAAGAACAATACATCGGTGCAGATCCGAAAGACATCCGTCCGGGGTTCCTCGACCCGTACAACTCCGGTACGGAGGCAGAACCAGAAATGCTCTACAACTTCAACCAGTTCTATGTTGACAAAACCAATTGTCCAGACCGCCTAGAAATGGTGTGGGTGATGGCGCAGATGGCTCGCTGGGGACTGATTCCCTTCCCGAAAAACTGGGTGGAAGTGGTCGATCGAGTTTTGCGGCCCGATGTTTTTGGTCAAGCAGTGCGCGAATTGGGTTTGCCGGATATCGCCAGAGATCGCCGGACGATCGAGCTATTTGACGGCACTGTGTTTAATCTCGACGACCCGATCCAGTATCTTCAGAATGTCAAAATTAAGCGCGCCGTCCGCATTGAAGAAATTTTAATTGAACAAATAGGCAGTCAGTGTTCCATCAAACTGCCAGCATAACCAGCAAATAGGAAGAGGGAATGAGGAGCAAGAAATCAGGAAACAAGACTCCACATTTTCCGCTTCCTAACTCCCTAATTTCAAATTCTCAATCGAAAGTTGTCATGTCTAATTCCCCGACCCAAAATCCCCCTCCTGAAAATATGCAAACTCTCAAAAACCCCGAAACAACAACACTTCAAACGCCAAAGCAAGACTTTCTTACTATTAAAGACGTATCGAAAGTCTACGAAACTCCTAAAGGCCCTTACGTCGTTCTCGACGGTGTAAACCTGACTATTAATGAAGGCGAATTTATTTGTTTGATCGGTCACTCGGGCTGCGGTAAATCAACTTTGCTGAATATGATTGCGGGATTCAACGGGCCGACAAACGGAGAAGTAGCCCTGGAAGGTTCGGAGATTACTGAACCAGGCCCCGATCGGATGGTGGTGTTTCAAAACTACTCGCTGCTACCGTGGCTGACTGCTACTGAAAATATTCACCTCGGCGTTGAAAATGTTTACCCGGAAAAGTCCGCAGACGAACACAATACGATCGTCAAGGAACACTTGGAATTAGTGGGGCTGACCGAAGCTTGTAACAAAAGACCGGGCCAATTGTCCGGGGGGATGAAACAGCGGGTGGCGATCGCCCGAGCTCTGGCAACTCGTCCCAAACTGTTGATTTTGGACGAACCTTTCGGAGCTCTAGACCCGATTACCAGAGAAGAGTTGCAGGAAGAATTGCTGAAAATTTGGCGGAAGGAAAAAATTACCGTCATTATGATTACTCACGATATTGATGAGGCTTTGTTTTTGGCCGATCGCATCGTGATGATGACCAACGGGCCTGCAGCTTCCATCGGCGAAGATATGCACGTTCCGTTCAGCCGTCCCCGCAACCGGGCGCGGATTATGGAAGACCCGAAATACTACGAACTTCGCAACTTTGCTTTGGAGTTCCTGTTTTCTCGCTACGCGCACCACGAAGAAGGTGAAGCAACGGACTCGGAGACAGAAGCCGTCGCGCTACCGATGCCATTACCTGCTAGCAAAAAGCCTGCGGTTGCTGACAGGCCGATCGCACCTGCACCTTTTGTGCATCATACTGCCGAACCCCCAGAAGCTTCGCCGATCAAACGCGGCATCCTGGCAGCCTCGTGGTTCGTAGCAATGTTTACTTTAGCTGCAGTCAATATGTCTGTTGTTTCCAGCCAGTTAAAGCAAGCGAAACTAGAAGAAACTGCACCGCAGGCGACGACTGCGGCGGTTGTGAGTTCACCCCCCAGCCCACAAATCGCAGCAAGTTCGATCGCACCGAATGCAAGTCCTGCACCCATTGCTGCTGCAAGTCCTGCACCCATTGCTGCTGCAAGTCCTGCACCCATCGCTGCTGCAAGTCCTGCGCCCATCGCTGCTGCAAGTCCTGCACAGAATGCCAGCCCTGCACAGAATGCCAGCCCTGAACCAATCGCTGCTGCAAGTCCTGCAGCCATAGCTGCAGCCGCTAACAGCGCGGGCGCGGCAAATGCAGCAACCAGTGCCACATCAGAGATTTCTGACCAAGCTGAACTCGATGCGATCGGAAAGCAGTTGTATGCACAAATCGACCAAAAGTGGAGAACAACTCCGACATTTACCGAAAGCTTGACTTATCGGGTCAAAGTAAAACAAAACGGCGATATCCTACAGTTCGATCCCACAAATAAAGCAGCTAAAGATTTCGTCAAAGAAACTCCTCTGCCGGTTTTACAAACTCCTGCCGGTGCCGCAGCAGGCGCTGAAAAAACTGCTGAGTTCCAAGTAACTTTTAGCCCCACTAACGGTGGCGTCTTTGAAGTTAAACCAGGGAAGTAGGCGACATAATACTCCCGCACTAAATCTCAGATGGCTATCAACAACTAGGTCAAAAGTAGTACCTGCACGCTGTTTTAGTTATGCAAAAATTCCTCCTAGCCCCCATCCTTGGGGGTGACAAGAGTTAGGTGAGGATTTCCTCTGTTTGAGGAAGATTTAGTAGCAGCCAGAAGCTGACTAAAAGCGAGAGCGAGTGGGATTTTTAGTAAGATAGCGGGTAATTTTAAATCAGGGTATTGTCCGTTTCTGGGAAGCACATATGCGGAAATTTAGTAATAATTGACACGTTATTTGCAGGAGCCCTCAGTTCCGACTATAATAACAAATTACGAATTACCCATTAGCTTTCAAAAATTAGCATCTAAAATCACCAGATGGAAACTATAAAAACTCTTTGCCCATACTGCGGTGTAGGTTGCGGTCTAGAAGTTGTTCCAGACAAAAAACAAAGTTGGAAAGTCCGGGGCGATCGCAATCACCCATCGAGTCAGGGCATGGTTTGTATTAAGGGAGCAACTGTAGCAGAGTCCATTCGGAGCGATCGGCTACTGTATCCGATGATGCGAGATACTCTCGACCAACCGTTCCGTCGCGCTAGCTGGGACGAAGCTCTTGATGCAATTGTTAATCGCATCCAAACAATTCGCAAAACCAGCGGCCCCGATGCTTTGTGCGTTTACGGTTCGGGTCAATTCGCAACAGAAGATTATTATATTGCCCAGAAACTCATGAAAGGTTGTCTGGGTACTAATAATTTTGATGCTAATTCTCGCTTGTGTATGTCTTCAGCAGTCTCTGGATACGTTCAAAGCTTTGGCTCGGACGGGCCGCCTTGCTGTTATGACGATTTAGAATTAACAGATTGCGCTTTTATTATCGGCAGCAATACAGCAGAATGCCATCCAATCGTATTCAATCGATTAGCAAAATACCACAAAAAGCATCCCCACGTCAAGATGATTGTGGTAGATCCAAGGCGGACTCCAACTGCTGAAGCGGCGGATTTGCACTTAGCAATTAAACCGGGTACGGATATAGATTTGCTTAACGGAATTGCATATTTGCTGTTAGGCAGGCAAGCAATAGATGCTGAGTTTATTGAAGAATGCACGGCGAATTTTTCAGCTTTTGCTGAAGTTATTAGCAGCTACACGCCGGAGTTTGTAGCCTCGCGCTGCGGCATTACTGTCAGCGAGTTAGAAACGGCGGCAAACTACTGGGAACAGTCGCAGCGCGTTTTGTCGCTGTGGTCGATGGGAATCAACCAGTCGTCGGAAGGCACGGCAAAGGTGCGATCGCTGATTAATTTGCACTTGATGACCGGTCAAATCGGCAAACCGGGAAGTGGCCCGTTTTCCCTCACCGGCCAGCCAAACGCGATGGGAGGGCGAGAAGCCGGAGGACTGTCTCACTTGCTCCCAGGCTACCGTTTTGTGAAAAATGCCGAACACAGAACCCAAGTCGAGGAGTTTTGGGGAATCGCACCGGGAAGTATTTCCCCGAATCCGGGCCGCACAGCTTGGGATATGATTACCGGTTTGGAAACGGGCGAAGTCGAGTTGCTGTGGATTGCAGCTACTAATCCGGTGGTGAGTATGCCGGATTTGGAACGTACTAAAGCCGCTTTGCTGCGATCGCCCTTTACTATTTATCAAGAAGCTTACTATCCCACTGAAACCTCGGCCTACGCTCACATCCTGCTGCCGGCAACGCAGTGGAGCGAAAAAACCGGAGTAATGACGAATTCCGAACGCCGCGTTACCTTTTGTCCCGGTTTCGACACTCCCTCGGGGGAAGCCCGCGACGACTGGAGCATTTTCGCCGAGGTGGGACGGCGGTTGGGTTTTGCCGAACACTTTGCTTTCGAGAACAGTGCGGAGGTTTTTAAAGAGTACGCGCAGTTGACACGCGGCCAGCCTTGCGACATGACCGGCCTCAGCCACGAATACATCCGCCAAGAAGGGCCGCAGCAGTGGCCTTGCCGGGAAAACGAGGCTGTGCATCCAGCGAACGAAGCGAAACGGCTGTATACTGACAGGCGTTTTCACACTCCTGACGCGCGGGCGAGATTTTCGGCCTATCACTCCCGAGGACTGGCAGAACCTCCCGATCCGAATTATCCGTTTGTGTTGACGACAGGGAGAGTTTACGGACACTGGCACACGATGACGCGGACGGGTAGAACAGAGAAAATTAATCAATTGCACCCCGATCCGTTTTTGGAAATTCATCCCCGCGATGCTGCCAAATTGCAGATTAAGGAGGGGGATTTGCTGGAAGTTCGATCGCGCCGCGGCAAGGCGCAGTTTCCGGCAAAAGTCACAAAGGCGATCGCCCCAGGTACGCTATTTGTACCGATGCACTGGGGTTCTCTGTGGGCTGAAGCGGCTGAAGCCAATGCCATGACTCATGCTGCAAGCTGTCCCGATTCCAAACAGCCTGAGCTAAAAGCTTGTGCGGTGCAGTTAGTGCTGGTTGGGACAGAAACTGCGGCGGAAGTTGTCGGAGAAGTTGCCGCAGAAGTTGGGGAATTTAATTGGCCAAAATCCACCCTCGCCGTCACTTCTTGAGCTGGTGTCCAACTACGGGATGTTACAAATCACCGAAGAACGAGCAGGAAGCCGCGGGCGATCGACATGGGGAGAAACGTGGTTGACTTTCGGCGAGCGCTCAGCCGAACTATTTGAGATTTACTCCACAGATGAATCTGGGAGTTTGAACAAGAGTCTAAAATTTTGATCTCTCCACGGCTCCTGTCGGGGCATTGTATCCGTTTTTGGGGTAACAACCTCTCTCGATCGAGCAATTTTGAGCCCGGACATACCCTACACATAAATCTTAAATCCCAAATCCCAGATCTAAAACCTAAAATCGTTATGCCATTACGCGGCCTAAAAACTGCGTTTCCCCGCCAGAGCTCGGAAACAAGGAAAATTAAATTTATTTATTCTGAGTTGTTCCTTCTTGATTGGGAGTTTTTCCTTCGGCAGAATGCCTTCGGGTGAATGCCTTCTGCCTTATTTTTAATTAATTGAGTCAGACAATTGCAGTTTGCACCCATAGGTGCTATGATTGTTTTACAAGGCTTTATTTTCGGCAGTGCAGTTCGTTCGATCGGCGTTCCTCCGGATTTAAATCTCTACACCCTCTGATTCTGGAGAATGTTCAATGTCAATCTATGTCGGCAATTTATCCTACGAAGTAACGCAGGAGCACCTCAACCAAACTTTTGGAGAGTACGGAACAGTAAAGCGCGTTCAGTTGCCTGCTGACCGGGAAACAGGTCGGATGCGGGGCTTCGCTTTTGTAGAAATGTCTACTGAAGCCGAAGAAGCTGCAGCCATTGAGGCTCTTGACGGTGCTGAGTGGATGGGTCGCGACCTCAAAGTCAACAAAGCAAAACCCCGTGAAGAACGTGGTTCCAATTCTGGTGGTGGTAACTGGGGCAACAACGATCGCGGTGGCAATTCTCGTCGCTACTAAACCACCCGAGCTAAATTTTTAGCTATCTTGTATATTGCGTCGGAGCAAGCTGGGAGTCAACAATCATTCTCTGTTGAGAATAGATAGTTAGTTCAGTGGTAGCACCGCGCCTTAAAAGCCTCAAAGTATTGCTAGACAATAGTTTGAGGTTTTTTTAGGGAAAAAATTTATTAAGCAGGAGTTCGCTCGCGTGCGATCGATTTCTAGCTGACATGAAAAACTATAAAATATAACGCACACTGAGCCGCCTTCCCCAGCACCGACGTGGCGCCTTGAAACCAGGTAATCCCAGAGTTGGGCGCTTGCAAAGTGTACCGAACAATGACAGAATCATCAAGAAAGATGACTAAATCACGGGTATGCTGAAAAAAATATTTAGGCAAATTTCTAAGTTAGGGAATGAGGAAAATTTTCTGCATTTTACAGAAAGTGTAGAGGTAATAATATCGAAAATTTTATCACTGGCAATGATTTTGGTAATTATCGTCAGCGTTTGCGATTTGCTGATTTTTTTAGGAAAAGAATTGGTAAACCACAGTGATAGTTTGTTAAAAGACACGTTATTTGTCATATTTGGGTTGTTTTTAAATGTTTTAATTGCTCTGGAAATCTTGGAAAATATTACAGCTTATCTGAAAAAGCACGTCATTCAAGTAGAGCTAGTTATTGTAACTTCTTTGATAGCAGTATCTCGAAAAATCATCATTCTTGACCTAGAAAAGAAAACCGCAGCCGACTTGATTGGTTTGGCGACTGCAATTTTCGCGCTTTCCATCAGTTACTTGATAGTGCGGTACACAAATAGAGCAAATAATTAATATTGGGAATTGGGGATTGGGAATTGTTAATAACTAATATCATGTCCGGTCGCTCGACCGGACATGATATTATTCCAATAAACCCGGAGGAGGCACAATTTCAATTCGACCTTGTTCTAAGTCAACAACTGGCACAATCTCTTCCACAAAAGGAATCAATATTTTTGTTGATTTAGGTTCTTTAACGCGAATTTTCCGTGGTTTGCGGGTATTTCTGGGGTCAGCATTTGCTTTGGGAGTTTCAGGCTGTTTTGACTTTTCCAATTCTGCGGCGACAGTTTCCGGCGGTGTTAGATTCGTTTCTACTTCTAAAAGGTCGTTACCTGCGGGAATAATATCACTTACCTTGCCTAAGATTTCCCCCGTTAACTGGTTAAAAACTTCCATACCGATCAAATCTTGGACGTAAAACTCATCAGATTCGAGGTAAGGTCGATCGGTCTTTTCAACAAACAACTTGCAGCCCCGCAGCGCCTCAGCACTATCGCGGTCTTCCACACCCTCTACCTCTACAGCATACAGCCCTTTGCCCGGAATGTAGCGACCGCCCAAAAACTCGATCGGTTCCGGTTCACTTTTGTTAGGGCGCAAAATCCACCGCTTCCCCGGTTCGATAAACCTTTCAGGAAAATCCGAATCGGGATAGACTCGCACTTCCCCGTCCAAACCTTGAGCTGCTACTATTTTACCGATTTCTATCCACTCAGACATAGATTATATCACTCAAATTGCTAGTAATTGATAATGGAAAATTGGAAATTGGGCATTGCTAATTAGTAATTGGTAATTAGCAATTGGCAACTAAGAATTCTGCCCTCGAAGCTCTTCCAGATCTCCGTTAAATCCGTTAAACAATTCGTTTCCGAACTACCCTCTTCCATCAACATCCATCCGTTAAATCCGTTAAACAATCCGTTGCCGAACTTCCTTCTTTACACCAATCCCGTTCTCAGCGCTACAACTGCTGCTTGCACGCGGTCATCCACTGCCAACTTATTCATAATACCGCGAACGTGAGTTTTAATAGTATTTGGACTCAAGTAAAGCGCCGCTGCTATCTCCGGATTGCTGTTACCTTCCACCATTAATTTTAACACCTCCAATTCCCGCTGCGACAACTGACCAAAAGTAGTTGTAGAGGCAGGTATCGGGGGTTTGAGGTGTTCGATGACAGTCCGGGCAATTTGAGGGTCAAGATATGTAGCCCCCTCTGCTGCGGCTGCAATCGCTGCTAACAGCCTGTCAACGGAAGCACCTTTAATACAATAAGCATCAGCACCGCTAGAAAGAGCAGCAATAATTTCTGTTTCTGCCGTGTGAGAAGTTAACATTACTACTCGAACTTCGGGCAGTTGTGCTTTAATTTGCTGCGTCGCTGCTATGCCGTCCAGCCGTGGCAAACCGATATCCATTACAATAATATCAGGTTTGAGTTTCAGTGCGGCTGCTACGCCTAAATAGCCGTCTTCTGCTTGTCCTACTATTTCTATTTCTGGGGAATCGGCTAAAACTTGCTCTAATCCCAGTTGCATCATCGGGTCATCTTCAACAATTAAAATTTTCATAATACGAAGGAAGTTCGGCAACGGATTGTGTAACGGATGTAACGGATGGAAAGAAGAAGGAAGTTCGGCAACGGATTGTGTAACGGATGTCAGGAAGAGGGAAGTTCGGCAACGGATTGTGTAACGGATGTCAGGAAGAGGGAAGAAAGAAGAAAGAAGAAAGAAGATTACTTAGTTGTTAATATTTTACATGAACTTACACAGAACCAATAACAAATAACCAATAACAACTAACTACTGACTAATTTTTAAAACTTCAACGAATTCGCCGGGTCTAATCCAGGTTTCCGATGCGGGCAAAACTGCTAAACCACTTGTATTTGCGAGGTTAATTAAATTCGCTGAATTTTGGCTGCCGCTAGCAGGTTCAAATTCCCAGACTCCGGCAACTAAATGCAGTTTACCCCAAACATAAGTTTCGCGCTTGCCCTGCGATCGCAATTCAGCCTGACACCTAACCCGCACAAACTCCGGCCCCCAAGCATCCGGGCCAAGCCCAGACATCTTTCTCAAAGCAGGCACAACAAACCGCCAACAGCAAACTAAAGCCGAAACCGGATTTCCCGGCAAACCAAAATAGAGACAATCCGAACTCAAACTCGAAGAATCATCATTTTTTTCGCCTCGTTTAAATTCAGCAACCGTTAAAGGTTTCCCCGGCTTAATCGCCACAGAAGTAATGTGAACTTTTCCTCCCAAATCAGCCAAAATTTTCTCGACATAATCGTAGTCTCCTACCGAGACACCGCCCGTAGAAAGCACCACATCCGCTGTCGCCACAGCCCGGGATATCGCCTTGTTTAACGCATCTTCATTATCAGCAACAATCCCCAACCGAATCGGTTCAAATCCCATTTGTGCCAACAAAACTGTCAAAGCATACTGATTCGAGTCTACCAGTTTCCCCGGTGCCAAAGGTTCGTCAGGCGATACCAATTCGTCACCCGTAGAAAAAATTGCCACCCGCAGCCGCCGATAAACGGGAACTTGAATGCACTGGGCAGTTGCTAACACCGCCATTTCAGGGGCATTGATAACTGTACCGGGAGTTAGCAAAGTTGTTCCTGCTTGATAAAAAGCGCCTTTGTGCCTGACAAATGCTTGCGGTTTTTCAGGAGAAACTAAGATAAAAATACGATCGCCCTCTCGCCTCGTCTCTTCCTGCATTACCACCGTATCAGCACCCGCAGGCATCACCCCACCCGTAAAAATTCGCGCCGCTTGCCCCGATTGGACGGTATTTTGAGGCTGATATCCGGCTGGAATCTCTTCAACTACTTCGAGTACCGCTGGTTTTTCGGGGCTACAATTTTCAACATCAGCAAACCGCACCGCATACCCATCCATTGCTGAATTATCCCAATAAGGAAAATCAAGGGAACCAGTGACGGGGATAGCCAAAATGCGCCCCGATGCTGCCAGCAAGTCTACAGTTTCTACATCCCGCTGACTGTCTAGGGGTTGCGCCAAATTTAGAACGATCGATTCTGCTTCTTTCACTGACAGCATGACTGTCTCCTTATTTTGATAACACTCATTATTAAGTTTAGCAAAATCTCCAGAGATATTGGTGATATAATTTTTTTATATTTGGGCAGTAAACTTAATGTTCGGTATAAATTGCTTATGACTATTTCTCGCTTGGTTGTTCGACTCAATTGTTTATCCTTATTATTGGTAGCGCTGCTGATAATTTTAACTTTAGTTTCTGGCTTAAAAGTCAGCGATTTATTCTTCCCCCCTTATTTTTCACCCAAGCCCAATGTCGCCTTGTTAACTCGGACATTCCAGATTTTATGTTCTGTACCCGTCATTGTTTGTACTTTTACCTATGGATTAGCTAAAAGTATTCAACCGCGCCATTCAGAAAATCGATTTATTCTGTTTTCGGCTTTGTTAACAGGTGGATTTCTGCTCAATGAAATTTACAGAATTCATATATATATGGTAGCAGTAGGAATTCCCAAGCTAGGAGTAAGTCTTTTGTACGCCGTTGTTTTGTCCTCCTACGGATGGTTTTTTCGGGGAGAGCTACAGTTGACTCCCCACCAAATACTGTTAGCTGGTTTGGGCTTGTTGTTTTTTGCGATCGGCGTCGATTCCCTGCATTTAAAAAACAAAATTTTTTCCAGTTTACTAGAGGGAGTACCTAAGTTGTTTAGCGAAATCAACATTGCGTTTTATTATTGGTATGTCTGTAAGTGTTCCCTCCAAAAAGCTTTTTATAAAAATAGTGAGAACGCGTTATAATTAGATAATATAATTATCTCACAAGTACCTAGAAAAAAATACACCTCAAATCCGGCTTCCCACATCAATAATATTTACAGCATCTGCATCGTTCGGCCTTGCTCGGTCTTCATCTACATTATGTGGCTTAAAATTCCCAACGCATTTTGATAAAATACCATGATAGCAGTTACCATCAACCTCAACTCCATAGTTAAACTAACCGACGACCAATTTTATCAACTCTGTCGCGAAAACCCAGATGTCAAATTTGAACGCAACGCCAAAGGAGAAATAATCGTCATGCCACCCACAGGAGGAGAAACCGGAAGTTACAATTCAGAAATAACTACTGATTTGGGAATTTGGAACAGACAAACTAAACTGGGAATTTGTTTCGATTCTTCAACTTGCTTCAAACTGCCAAGCGGTGCAAATCGTTCTCCCGATGTCTCTTGGATTGAAAAATCAAGATGGGATGCACTCACTCCCGAACAAAAACAAAAATTTCCTCCCATTGCCCCGGATTTGGTCTTAGAGTTAATGTCGCCAACCGACTGTTTAAAAGATACTCAAGACAAAATGCAAGAATACATGACTAACCAAGTAAAACTAGGCTGGTTAATCAACCCCAAAACCCGCCGAGTTGAAATCTATCGCCAAGGACAAGAAAAAGAAGTTTTGGGATGTCCAACAGAACTTTCAGGAGAAGATGTTTTGCCCGGTTTCGTGCTAAACTTGAAAACACTGTGGCAATAACTAGACATCCTGCATCTATCAGCGTTTATTTGCGTTCATCTGCGGTTAAAAAAAAATCTAATGGAAACCAATACAGAAACCACTGGCTTAACAGCGGAACAACACAAACAGAAAATGCAGCGCCGCCAAGAAGTGCAATCACAGCGAATCGCTAACTCCTCCAAAGAAAAAGGTTTAATTATAGTCAATACCGGTAACGGGAAGGGCAAAACCACGGCTGCCTTGGGAATGGTTGTGCGATCGCTCGGTCACGGATACCGCGTCGCCATAGTACAATTTATCAAAGGAGCTTGGGAACCCGCAGAAAAAGCCGTTTTTCAACTCTGGGAAAAACAGCTAGAATTCCACGCAATGGGGGAAGGCTTTACCTGGGACACGCAAGACCGCGATCGAGATATTGAAACAGCTCAAAAAGCCTGGGAAAAATCCCTAACTTTTATCTGCAATCCTGAATTTAAATTAGTTCTTCTAGATGAAGTCAATATAGCATTAAAACTAGGTTATTTGCAAGTCGAGCAAGTGCTTTCCGGGTTAGACCAAAAACCAGAAGAAACCCACATTATTTTAACAGGTCGAGGTGCCCCGCCAGCGCTAATTGAACGGGCAGACTTGGTGACAGAAATGACTTTAGTTAAGCATCCATTTCGAGAACAAGGGATTAAAGCTCAAGCAGGTATTGAGTATTAATGTTGTTGGTAGTCAAGACTTTTTCGCCCCTCTAAAATTTAAAAAAGAGCTATGCTGGCAACATCAGAGTAAAAGTTGACCCCTTGCCAAACTCGCTATTGACAGTAATTTCTCCCCCCAGCATCTGAGAGTATTTCTGCGCTATTGCCAAACCCAAACCCGTACCTCCGTACTTGCGGGTAGTCGAAGCATCCGCTTGCGTAAAAGGTTGAAATAACTTTTGTAGCTGTTCAGGAGTAATCCCAATCCCCGTATCAGTACACTTAATAATTAACTGTTCCGAATCCCAACTATTCTCGTCATTTTTAATTCTTTCAACGCTGAGTGTAATTGTCCCTTTATGAGTAAACTTAGCTGCATTACTGAGCAAATTAAACAAAATTTGAGTAAACTTAATTTGATCGGAATACAATTCGCCAATATTATTAGGACACTCCACATTCAGGCGATTAGTGTTTCGCAAAAATAGCGGTTCAACAGTTCTCGCTACATCTTGAACTGCCTCGGACACGTCAAAAGTTTCTAATTCCAGTTCCGCGTGACCGGCTTCAATCTTCGACAAGTCCAGAATATCATTAATTAAGGAAAGTAAAAGCTGGCCTGAATTGTGAATTCTCTCCAAATCTGACACAAAATCTTCTTCGCCCAAATCTAAAGCCTCTTCTTGCAGAATCTCGCTGTAACCGATAATCGCATTCAGAGGAGTTCGCAGTTCGTGGCTCATGTTAGCTAAAAACTGACTTTTAGCCAAATTAGCTGCTTCTGCCGCTTCCTTTGCCTTGTAGAGTTCTACCTCGGCTTGCAAGCGGTCGGTCACATCGTGAGCCAGCACTAATTCAGCATTTCTGCTATCAAAGATCATGGCATAAGAAGTAATTTCTACATCAATAATTGTTCCGTCTTTTTTCTGGTGCTTCCACACACCGGCAAAGTCAATACCGGCATCTACTTGGGTTATATTTTCTAATAATCTCGGCAGCTCTTGGGGAGGACGAATGTCCGCAACTGTCATGTTGAGAAATTCGTCGCGAGTGTAGCCGTAGTGTTGGACAGCAGCTTGATTGACGGCTATAAATTCCAGAGTTTCTAAATCGTAAACCCACATCGGATGGGGGTTATTTTTAAACAAAAGTCTGTAGCGTTCTTCCGAGGCTCGCAGTTCGGCTTCGGCTTGTTTGCGCTCGGTAATGTCGCGGACAACCGTGCAAATAATCTCGCGGCCGCCGTAGGAAATCACGCTCCCGCTCACTTCCACGTCCACGCAGGAACCGTCTCGGCGGCGGTAGAGAACTTCGCCAATTCTGAATTGTTTGTCCGTCAGCAGCAACTCGATATTGTTGTCAATTAGGTCTTTAGAGTAAGCGATGATATCGTAAATAGTCAGTTGCGAAATCGCATCAAGACTGTAATCGAGCAAGTCTCTAAACGCTGTATTGGCTTCCAAAAGGCGTTTGGTTTGAGCGTCCCACAGGAATATACAATCTGTAGCTTGCTCCACGACGGCTCGGTAGCGGGCTTTTTCCTCAAGTTGTTCGCTTTCGGCTTGGGCGATCGCACTCAACATTCCGTTGATAGTATGGGCAAGGTCTGACAACTCATCTTCGCCCGTAACTGGCAGTCGCACCGAGAGGTCTTGGCTGCTGCTGACGTGGTTCACTGCTTTCGCCAAACCGCTCAACCGAGACAGCACCAGACGCTCTAGCAGTAGCAGAGTGCAGCCGACCAACCCAACTCCCGCTAACGCTACAGACCCCAGCAGGTACAGCAAACTAATTTGACCTTGCCGATATATTTCTCTGGGGATATCCACTCGCAATAGCAGCGCAGGTTGGTTGTAAATATCGCGGATCAGGGCGTAACCCGCGATCGACTCTTCGCTTAAAGGACGCACCAAAATCGGTTTTTTTTCCGACAGTTTCTCTCGCGCTTTCTGAAAGTCGGCCGGCAACCGACCCTCATTAACGCTGTGTACTATCAGCGGCAAGCGGGTAATTTTAGAAATCTTTGCAATGCCCGCAGCATCCAAATTGCGCCCGAATATCAGCGTACCTCGGATCGGGCCGGTGCTTTTAGTCGTGAGAATTGGCCGGGAAGTAATTAGTATTGGCCCTGAAGGTAGCAGCAAGATACCAGCGAGGCTGCTTTTGGCGTTGGGGTGCTGCAACAGCGGGTCGCTGAGAGAAAGGCGCCGTTTTAATGCTTGTGGAACAGGGGTTAGTTTCAGCTTTTCGCTGTCTAAACCCGTACCGTAAACTATTTTGCCAGAAGTATTGACAAATACGGCTATATTAACTCTTATATTAGCGAGCCCTTCTGGAATTAAATTGGAGGCAATGAATTCTGAGTTGCGGTTTTGGACGAAAGCGTAGGTGTCGTCCCACGCAGACCAGTCGGCAAAGCGCGAGTTGAAGTCATCTGCGGTTTGCCCGAATACATTGAGCACTCCCTTGACAACCTGTGTGGCTTCTTGTTCCTCTGCTTTGATCAGGCTGCCCAAGAGGATGCTTGAGGAGGCAACATACAGGATGCTAGTCAATCCAGCGATGGTAATACCAATGATCGATAGTGTTTTCCGACGCAGTTTCATCTTGCCATGTGTGTGGTGTCCGTCCGAAATTCTCAACTCAGGAGCAATTTTACTGCTGTTTCCTGAACCCTGACCGAAAGCAATTTGGTCTGGTAACCCCCGATGTATCAGTGGGGTTGCTTTCTTCAATTCTAAAATCTAAAATCTAAAATCTAAAATCTAAAATCGATTGACTGGTGGCGCAGTGCGTGTTTCCTACTTTTCCCACACCTGCTGTTTGTGAGATTCTTTGCAAATACCCAAGATGCGCCGATCGTTTTCGCTGATGGTGGAAAGTGGGTAATATTGTTGCAGGTTTACGGAGTAGGGAGAGCGACTGCCGTCGTAACTGTCCACTACTGTTAAATTTAACTGAGTTCGATCGCTTGTGCCGTAAAAACAGTAAAAAGCAGACCGAGGCAGGTAAAAAGCGCCGACTACCTTACTCTGCCGCATTTCAAATACCAAATATTCTTGTTTAATTTCCTCTGGCTTGCTCGACTGGCCGTAGAGGTAAATGCCATCTGCTAAACCTGTGCTAGCTGTATCTGGCGGAGGATTTGGCGGGGATTGCGAGCTTAAAACGCCGGATTGGATGTCCGAGTCATGTGCCCGGCGTGCGGGGAATGCGATGCTAAAGTTACCGGGCGAGAGAGCAAGCACGATCGCGATCGCTTCTAAACTTCCTGTCAATATCAAATAAGTCAAAACCACTCCAGACCCCAAAATTTAAAATAGCTGGTTCCAAGCGCCTCTTGTACCATTTTCATAAAGATCGTAGAGAAACCGGGTATTTGGCTTAATGTTGGCTATAAACTTGAAGGAACGATCGCCCGCCCGATGCCTGAACTTAAATATAAGATTAGTTTGGATAAATTTTGCGTCCGCCCCGATCGGGCAATCCACCCCTCAAATAATACCATTTTAGATTTGAAATTTTATAGTTCTGGACGCATATACTAAGATTTTCTCTCCGAACACAACGTAGTGAAGCAATTTTAAACCCTTGATTTAAGCTCGATAGTGCGTAAGTTTTGTTTTAGATTAAAGAATGGAATAATTGGGAATGACCTATTGCCTAATTGTGTGAATCACGGGCTTACATTTACATTCTTCTTTCAACCTGGTATAGACGTAAAAAAAGTTGAGATTTTGGGAAATCTCAACTTTTTTAGTGACTAACTAGCCAAGTATTCTCGGACTTGAGATTGGCGACGCCGCAGGTGGGCAAGGGCTTGATGTTCTAGCTGCCGCACCCGTTCCCGGCTGAGATTTAACCGTTCTCCGACTTTCGCCAGAGACATTTCTGTGCCGTCTTCCAAACCGAAGCGCAGAATTATCACATCTCGCTGCTGGGGGGTAAGTTCTGATATCAAAGTATCGAGGTCTTGCCGCAGCAATTCCGAGGTAATGTAGTTGTCTGGAGATGCCGTTTCGTCTTCTAAGAGTTCTTGCAGTTCGGTATCTTGGTTGTCTCCTACCCGCAAGTCCAAAGAAACTGGATGTCTTGCCATCAGCAGGTATTCCCGAATCTGGGAAGGGTGCAGTTCAAGGGCGGTGGCAATTTCCCCAGGGGAGGGAGACCTGCCCAACTGCTGCGTGAGTTCCCGCTGCACTTTTTTGATTTTGTTGAGTTTTTCGGTGATGTGAATTGGCAATCGAATTGTGCGGGCGTGTTGGGCGATCGCGCGGGTAATTGCTTGCCGAATCCACCAGTAGGCATAGGTAGAAAATTTGTATCCCCGCATCGGGTCAAATTTTTCGACTCCTCGTTCTAAACCAAGAGTACCTTCTTGAATTAAATCCAAGAATTCCATATTGCGTTTCTGGTATTTTTTGGCGATCGCCACTACTAGCCGCAAATTCGCTTCAATCATCTTTTGCTTGGCGCGCCGCCCTAAATGCAATATCCGGTTAAGTTCAGGTTCGGTCAACTCCATTTCGGCAGCCCACTCTTGATCCGTCAGATCCCGCTGCCATTCTTTAGCAAGTGCTTGTTTTGCTTCGATTAATTTCATCATTTGCTGCACTTGCTTCCCGAAAACAATTTCTTCTTCTCGGGTTAGCAGGGGTACACGACCGATCTCGTGCAGATAGGCACGAACCGTATCCGTTGAGGAGTATGGCCGGCTGCCCATGCGATCGGCTTTCACTGTTTTGTTTTTGGGGGTTGTGGTGGACATGGGTGAGTATTGCACTCCTTGTAACAACAGATAAAAAGTTGGTGATACCCTGTCCCACTTTTGCAAGTGGGATAAAGACTGCGACAAAGGGGATGTTTCCCCTCCTGTTTATCGGTGACGATCGGTAGAAGCTTTTTGTTTGAGATTACTTTTTTGCTTGATTTTCCAGTAATCCCCGTCGATTTTCGGTAGCTCGCTAGCTTTAACGGCTAGTTCAAGGCGAAGTGAAGCAAGAGTTTAGTTTTCTCAATATTATTCCCAATTTTGAGGATCGTAAAGGGTAAAAACCTCTGTCTTAAGGTCAAGATTCTACATTTTTCCTTAAGGTTTTGAATTCCCTGTTAGTTTTAACTGCCACTCAACTTCACAATACTCATGCAGACTCATGCTATTCGAGGGCTTTGTTTTGCTCTCTGTTCCATCATCGCTTGAAATTTTCTCGCTGCCTAGATGCTGGGATGCGAGATAACCGAACTCGATCGCCGTATTAGATGGGAGTAACTGTTTAAAATATTTATTGACATTTTTATTTAAATATGCTAATCAAATTCTTCTACGAGTAACCACAAGGTGTATAAAGGCTGGCTGTTGCCCTGTTTGACTTTCATTTTGCCCCTAGGCTCCATCATCTCCATCATGTTTAAGCTTAGGCAAATTTTGGGCAGTTAGGGATGAGGGGTGAGGGGGTGAAAGGGGAAAAGCTTCTGACTCAAAGCTGGGGCCTAATTTTTTTGACGTTCGATCGCACTTTTTCGTTTATAACTGAGGCAAAAATCCGATATTTCTGTCATTGCCAGCGATCGCCCATTGTTCGCAAAGACTAATTTACAGTAACATTTGCCTAAGTTCTGTAATGAATCTAGCAGTTGTCAATCTAAAATCCCAAATCCATTTTAGCAGATTCTGCCTCGGCAAATACTTGTTCATCGGGCATTTCTTGCCAGTCAATATCCCCAATTTCTCTGTAGAATTGCTCGTCGTAAGGGCGAGTCTGTACGACTACGGGCATGGGTACGGCGTGCCCCAAAACTAATGCTTGCTGTTTGGAGTCGAGTTTTGCCAAAACTGAACGCAAACTCTGCCCTCCCGAAACGCCGGTGAAAATAGCGTCGATGTCTTTATCGTCGTTTAACAAGGCTGTAATGCGGGTACCTACTTGCGACATGACTTCGGCATCGATGCCGGAGGGACGCTGGTCTACAATCAGCAGGGTGACAAAGTATTTTCGCATTTCTCGGGCGATCGTACCGAAAATAGTCGATCGCACGATCGCCGGATCGAGAAAGCGGTGAGCTTCTTCAATGGTAATCACCAATGGCTGCGGGCGATCGCACGGATTTTTGCTCTGCAAAAACTTCTCCGCTTTCCGCACGTAAGCTTGGTGAATACGGCGAGTAATCACGTTTGCAGCCAACATATAGGACAGCAAATCCGAGTGCGAACCGAACTCAATTACTACATTCTTCCCACCATCCAAACACTGCAAAACTTCAGTTACATAATTTTTCGGACAGCGTTTGCGAATGTATTTCAAATCATTCAGCCGCTCTAATTTCCGCTGCAAAGCCATAATCGAAGACTTATTTCCCCGCTTTTCTTCGCAAAACATTTGGATATCTTCGTTGGTCATTTCCAGCAACGTGTTGATCCAACCGCTTCCCAACTCATTTCGCAAAATAATCGCATTTTCGATACTAGCTTCCGACAAATTTAACTCGCGCTGCACCAGCGCGATGTCTTCGACTTCGATTTGATCGAAACTCAAAAACAACTCTTGAGCGTCGCGGACTCCCCGGCGTTTGGTCGATTCTGGATCAAGGGTATAAATCTGCATTTTATCTGGAAACAACTGCCGCAAACCTTTCACAGTGCTGAACTGTTTCCCTTCCGAAACTGCTTCCCACCCGTACTCCGAGTGCATATCAAAAATTAAATTAACAGCAGCTTGCTTGCGAATAATTCCAGACAATAGCAAGCGCGTGAGAAAAGATTTTCCCGTTCCCGACTTGCCAAAAACCCCGTTGCTGCGTTCCACAAATCGGTCTAAATCCAAGCATACAGCAACGTCCATGTCAATCGGTTTGCCGATCGCAAAATTGCGGCGATACGGGTCATCTTCCCAGCCAAAAACTGCCCGAAAATCAGTTTCTTTGGCATCAAACACCTGCGAAAAGTGGCTGGGAATAGTTTTAACCGGCAGCAACTCAATATCCGCACCGGTTTGTGACTCAAAAGAAGCCAAATTTCCTAACGCCAGCTTATTCTCGCGAGCTCCGCCGTTTTTCGTCGGGTCGAAAATTGCCTGCTGTTTTTCTCGTTCAGCAGTTAACATCAACATCGGCGACAGTTCGATCGTACCGTAGGTGCTGCTACCGGCTAGCACTGCGAGAAGAAAATCGTCGTCGGGATTGGGAGGATTCGATAAAATGCGGGCGCTAGAAGTTCCAAGAGACACGTCGGTGAGCATACAGAAAAAGTGCGATCGCACCCCCCGCACCACTAGAAATTTCCCCACCCTCATATCTTCCACCGAAACGTCGGCGTGCAGTCGCACTTCTAATCCCTTGCTCAGAGAACCTTGAATAACAGAGCCTAACGGTCGATCCATTTTAGATTTTAGATTTTAGATTGTTAATAATCGAGCAATTTTTTATCGGCGATTTTTTATTTTAGATTTTCGATTGTTAACAGTCAACTAATTACCATTCCGATTCTAGTGGCAATTCAAAAAAACTCGGACTCAGATTTATATCGGTCAAATCCGTTTCGCTCAAATAAGCGTCGGTCAAAAATACCCCTTTTAAACTTGCGCCTTTGAGGTTAGTACCTTTCAGGTTAGCACCTCTGAGATTAACTCGGAATAAATGAGCATCGCTCAAGTCGGCCTCAGTTAAATCTGCTCCCTCCAAATTTACTCTCATCAAATCTGCTTTTCGGAGGTCAGCTTCGTTTAACTTCGCGCCGCTGAGGTCAGCTTTTGTCAAGTCTACACCTCTCAAGTCTGCCCCGCTCAAGTTAGCGAACAGCAAAGTAGCTCCCGTGAAATCTGTCTCCCTCAAATCGGCATCGCTTAAATTAGCGCCGCTGAGGTCAGCCCTTGTTAAGTCTACACCCCGGAGGTCAGCAGAACTCAAGTTTACTTGGTGTAAAATTGCGCCGCTTAAATCGGCTCCTCTTAAATCAGTTCCCTCCAAGTTTGCACCTTTGAGGTAAGCTTTTTTTAAGCTAGCTCTGCTGAGGTCTACATTTTTGAGATTGACCGAAGTTAAGTTAGAAGCGCTCAAATTAGCTCCGCTTAAATCTGACCCGTTTAAGTCGGCTCCGGTTAAATTTACCCCTTGCAGCGATACATTGGGAGCAATTAAATAAGCTCCGCCCAGACTGGGGTCGATACCTTCTGAAAACAAAGTCTTGTTGCTGTAAACAGCTTTCTCCAATATCGTGCCGTTCAAACTGGCTTCCCTCAAGTCCGCTCCGCTGAGGTTGGCTCCTGCTAAGTTTGCCCGATCGAGTTTTGCGCCAAATAAAATAGCTTTGTATAAGTTTGTCCGCCGCAAATCGGCTCCTTTTAAATCGGCTTCGGTCAAATCTACCCTAGCCAGATTTAAGCCAGGGAGCGAAGCATTGGGAGCTAGCAAAAATGCTCCCATTGCACCCGGATCAATATCTTCGGGAAAGATAGTCCGGTTGTTGTATACGGCCTTGTCTAAAATGACGCCACTCAACTGAGAACCGCGTAAATCCGCCCCGCTAAGGTTGGCTCTGGTTAAGTTGGCTTCGTGGAGATTTGCTCCAACTAAATTAGCCTTGATCAAACTTGCTTGTTTGAGGTTGGCGCCCGTGAATTCGGCTCCTACGAGATTAGCTTCTCGGAGGACAGCACCCGTCAAATCAGCTCTAGTGAGGTTAGCTAAATTAAGAAATGATTCAGCTAAATCCGCCCCGCTGAGATTAGCGCCGCTGAGGTCGGCTTCAATCAGGTCTGCATACCTGAGCATAGCGCCGCTGAGGTTAGTTTCTCGGAGATCGGTGCCTCGGAGGTTGGCTCCCCGGAGTTCCGCACCGCCGAGGTTGGTGCCTTTAAGCGCTTGTCCCCTGAGGTCGAGTCGGTGCAGAAAGTCACCAACGTTCATTTCCATGTCAAATTCACCCTCTCTATTCCGATACTTTTTTCCTAACCTTTGAAATCAAGTTAGATATTCTGAAAGTACCTTTGCTGAGTTCTGGTCAAAACCATTGTAATCATCAATAGCCACAACTGGTGCATCTGGCGGATAGTGTTCTGGAATATCGTCAATGGCTACCCAAGGTGAGTTTTCTGCTTGATTTTGTCGAAGATACTCAAGAACTTCCTGGTGTCGTAAATATTTGTGTTGGTGAATATTTTTGGGGTTGAGAAAAGGGGTGAATCCGATAATACGGATAGCGATATCTGGTGAAAATAATGGCGGAATCACCTCGAAGGGGAATATTTCACGCCAGGAAGATGAAATTACTACTCGTGCATCTGGATAGGAACGAAGGACATTTTCAAAGTGATTAAGGCAATCAGAATTAAATTTCATTATATCTGTTTGCAAGCTCGATGCTTCATGCCTTCTGTCAGGAATAAGTACACCATCAATGTCTAAAAAAATTAACATTAACTAAAATTCCTAGTGAATAATTTAATAACTGTTAATACTGCTTAATATAAATGTGTATCTACGATGCTCTCTCAAGTGTTCGCTACATCGACTTGTTAGACAGAAATCAACATTGTTATTCACTGTTTTTATTGGTGGCTGCTTTCTGAAGAAAGGAAGATGCTGGTATCAACAAGTATTGTTCTGAAATTCACAGTTTTTCTTGGCTTCGGCCTTCCCCCCTGCTGGGGTAGGGGGGGGTGGCTTCTACCTTCTGCCTTCAGGCAAGAGGAGCAAAACTGTAGATTTTTTGAGGTTCGAGCCGATCGCAAATTCCGGTTAATTCCGACAAAAGGAATGTCTCGCGATCGAGCTGAACTTGCAGGGTTTTGAGCGGATCTCCACCGGAGGAAACCATGAATTCTAATGTTTGCAAATTCGGCTCAGTGCTGATTTCGCCCAAAATTTGACCGATCGCCTTGACGTAAGGATGGTTTACCTCCGAGTACCAGTCGGGGGCTGCGAGTCCGGCTTGATCGAAGCCGAGGTGAACGATGAGGGAGCCTTCTCCGAAAAGGGCTATTCCCACCGGCCGCGCTTCTTCTTGCAGCAGCAAATGCTGGCTAGCTGCCAAATGCCGCAGCTTTTCGAGGTGTTCGTACCGATTTTGAATGGCAGAATCTTCCTCTTTTCCTTCTGCTTTCTGGCTTCTACCTTCTTCCTTCGTTTCGTTCCACTGAATCGCCACTGTTACTAAATAAGTTTGCAGTAGCATATGACCGAGTTTTTCAGCTTTTGTTGCCAGATAGATTGAGTTGTAATCTGTGGCTTCAATTAGTAAGGGGACGCGATCGGCCACTTCAATCCCGTAACCTTTCAAACCTGCTATTTTGCGCGGGTTGTTGGTAATCAACCGAATTTTTTTAACTCCCAAATCGTTGAGCATTTGTGCTCCGACACCGTAGTTCCGCAAGTCGGCGGGAAATCCCAACCGTTCGTTGGCTTCTACGGTATCCAATCCCAAGTCTTGCAGCGAGTAAGCTTTTAGTTTATTTACCAATCCAATACCCCGACCTTCTTGCCGCAAGTAAACTATGACGCCAGAACCGACATTTTCGATCATTTTCAATGCCGCTTGCAGTTGCATCCGGCAGTCGCAGCGCAGGGAACCCAAAGCATCGCCGGTCAGGCATTCGGAATGCACCCGCACCATCACGGGTTTGTCTTTAAATTCTGCCGGGTCGCCCTTGACAATAGCAACGTGTTCTGAGTTGTCTTGGGTGTCGCGGTAGGCGTAAATCATAAACTCGCCGAATTGAGTGGGCAATTTGGCGACGGTTTCGCGACGGACGAATCGATCGTGCTTGAGTCGGTAGCTAATTAAGTCAGCAATACTGATTATTTTAAGGTTGTGGGTTTTGGCGTACTCGATTAATTCGGGCAACCTCGCCATCGAACCGTCGGGGTTTTGAATTTCGCAGATGACGCCGCTGGGATACAGGCCAGCGAGTCTGGCGAGGTCAACCGAAGCTTCGGTGTGACCGGCGCGTTTGAGGACGCCACCGTCGATCGCCCGCAGGGGGAAAATGTGACCGGGACGGCGCAAGTCTTGAGGTTTGGTGTCCGGGTGGATGGCTACTTGGATGGTGCGCGCCCGGTCTTCGGCGGAGATACCCGTACTGACACCGTTGACTGCATCGATGCTGACGGTGAAGGCCGTTTGGTTGTTGTCAGTGTTTTTGCTGACCATGAGGGGCAATTCCAGGCGATCGAGCCTTTCGCCGCTCAAAGCTAGACAAATCAAACCCCGCGCGTTCACGGCCATAAAGTTGATGTTGTCGGGGGTAGCGAATTGGGCGGCACAAATCACGTCGCCTTCGTTTTCGCGATTTTCGTCATCGACTACTACCACCATGCGACCTGCTTTGAGGTCTACCAGGGCGCTGTCAATTGAGTCAAATTGAAAGGATTGAGTTGAGGTGTTGTTATTTGTCACTGAGGAGTTCAAGCTATAAACAGTAATGTTATGGAAATAGAATGTATTTTCGATTGTAACCTTTTGTTTCCGACAGGGGCATTCCACGATCGAGATGAGTTTGACAAGATTTCCGAACTCACTTACTATAACTCTTGTACTTTGTCAATAAAATCTTTCCCTAATATTGCATGAGCTTGACTGATATCGCGAGGCTTTTAGGTAAACCGTACTTCCAAGCTCCTAATTGCTTAATTTATAACATGGACTGTTTGGAAGCATTGAAGCTGCTGCCCGCTCAATTTGTAGATTTAACCGTTACCAGCCCGCCTTATAACATCGGCAAAGAGTACGAAAAATCCTTGGTGTTAGATGAGTATTTAAACTGGTGTGAGCAGTGGATAGCGGAGGTTTACCGGGTAACGCTCGATCGAGGAGCGTTTTGGCTGAATTTAGGTTATTTGTCAATTCGCGATCGGGCAAAAGCAATTCCGATTTCCTACCTGCTTTGGGACAAAGTGCCTTTTTATCTGATTCAAGAAGTTGTCTGGAACTACGGCGCGGGAGTTGCGGGCAGCAAGTTCTTTTCACCCCGCAATGAAAAGTTTCTCTGGTATGTAAAAAATCAAGACAAGTATACTTTTAATTTAGATGAAGTGCGCGACCCAAATGTGAAATATCCGAATCAGAAAAAGAACGGCAAGATTAAAGTAAACTTAAAAGGCAAAAATCCGACGGATGTTTGGCAGTTCCCAAAAGTTACGTCGGGGAAAAACCGAGCTTCAAAAGAACGCACGCCTCACCCCGCTCAATTTCCTGTTGCTGTTGTCGATCGCATCATCAAGTCTGCATCGAATTTAAACGAAATTGTTTTAGATCCGTTTATGGGTTCCGGGACTACAGCAATTGTGGCTCTGGGTTTGCAGCGACAAGTTATTGGATTTGAAATTAGGGCGGATTACTGTGAGATTGTGGCTAGTAGAATAGATGATTTTTTGAGGGACAAGGAACTCAGAGAAGCACAGTTATCTTTATTCTAAAGTTGGTAATTGCAGCAATTTATAACGTTCAACAGCAGGACTTAATTTCGCTTGTTGCCCAGTTGCAGCGGCTTGACCTTGCCAATCTTCTCGGTCTAACCATCCAAATCTGACTAAATTAATCTGCGGTAGTTGTGAGCCTGGAATGTTTTTGTTGAATTTCTGGAAATTAACAACAAGATAATAGCCCGATTTATTCTTCTTTCCTTCTATACCAGTAGTGCTTAGTTGAGTATAACTGCGATTTCCATATGTATTACGATTACTTGAAGAAGTTTTAATCTCGATCGAGAAGCAATCATCTCGAAGACAGACCAGATCTTTTTCAGTAGCATTTTCTTCGCGACGCCAAACTTCTGGGTATCGCCTAGTCAATTCTAATGGGATGAGTTCGTGCAAAAAGTATCCCATAATTTGGGGACGGGGAAATAAATCTACACCTATTTTATAGTTTTTGCTGGTTAGATTAGATTCAAATATTTCTCGCCAGACTTGAATTACTACTTCATATATTTCGTTGGGGGTAAGTGGATGTATCTCTATCAGTTCCCGCGTTTTTAGTGCCCAATCTTCTGTGGCAAGCCCCGCATAAGGTGAAGTCATTTACTCTATCCCCTCCAACAATTTGCTTAGCGGTACTTCCAAAGCTTTAGCTAGACGCACAATATTCAGAAGAGCGACATTTCTCTCGCCACGTTCTATGCCGCCAATGTAATTTCGATGCAGTTCTGCTAGTTCAGCTAACTCCTCTTGGCTTAGCCCCCTAGCTTTTCTCAATTTCCGAACCTGTTCGCCAAATATTTTAAGCTTTATATTTATTCTCACTAGAAAAATTTAAATCTTGTAACGGCTTTAAATCTACACACTATGAGTGTTAATTTAAAAAAAGTTTCAATCAACTTGGCAGATCCGGCACTGTCCAGCCATTTTTCTGGACGATCGCGCTGCCCAGAAAGTAGCGCTATTCTTAGAAGAGGGATTTGTGTCAGCGAGACTCCCGGAGATTTTTATGAATATTACTTTGAGTCCTGAGCAGGTGAAATTGATCGAAGCGCAATTAGCACTGGGGCAGTTTAGCTCGCCGGAAGAGGTGATTACAAAAGCCCTCCAAACTTTGACGCAAACACGCCAGCATTATTGGGAGTGGGTGGAGGAGGTGCGCTCTTCGGTGGAGGAAGCGGAGGCGGAACTATCGCGGGGTGAGGGAATCCCCTTAGAGACTGCGATCGAGCAATTGCAGGAAAAGTTTCGCAAGGCACGAGAGGTTCAGGGATGAGCCGATGCTTTGTCTCTCCAACAGCAAGCCGAGACTTGGATGCCATTGGTGATTATTTTGTGGCGCGCAATATTGAGGCTGGGGAGCGGTTGCTTCGGGAGTTTGTCAAAAAGTGTGACAACTTAGTCAAATTTCCGAATATGGGGCGCAATTACGATCGCATTAAGTCGGGACTCCGGGGAGTACCGCTGGATGGCTATATTATCTTTTATCGGGTGGTTGAGAATGGGATCGAAATTTTGCGGGTGGTGAGCGGTTTCCAAGACTTGGAAGCAATGTTTCCCGATGAAAACTGAGCGTTCGGGGTTCCTGTATATCCGCCAAATCCTGATAGTTCAAGTTTCCCAAATAAAAAGCCCTCAACTTTGTGAGGGCTTTGCGATGCCAGGAACGAGACTTGAACTCGTGACACGTGGATTTTCAGTCCACTGCTCTACCAACTGAGCTATCCCGGCTTTTTTTTTCGCGCTTAACTACCTTAGCAGATACATACAGAATTTAGCAAGCACTTTTCTCAATTAATTTTTATATCGCCCTGAACCGCCCGCCTGTAAGCTAAAAGCTGCAACCTAAAATCCAAAAATCGCAATGGCACAGCAACATCGGGACAGCGAGGGCAAGAGTCTGCTTGTCTTGGGCATAATTTGGCTGCTGGGGGCAATTAGCGATCGCCTCTGGTTTGCCCTCGATCGATCTGTCCCCGCGTGGGATCAAGCAGAATACCTGACTAGCACTCTGAATTACTTGCAGGCCTTGCAGCATCCTCAATGGTTTTCCGGGGAGTGGTGGACAAACTTCTGGCTACTTTCGACGAAAATTCCGCCATTGGTGTACATCTTAACGGTTCCGTTTCTTCAGCTTTTTGGTACCGGGGGCGATCGGGCAACCCTCGTTCATTTATTATTTAGTGCAATTCTCCTCGCCTCAGTCTACAGTTTGGGCGTCCAACTGTTTAACAGGCAAGTTGGTTTGTGGGCCGCTGCAATTTGCGTTTTGTTACCGGGACTTTATCGGTTCCGCTTGCAATTTTTGCTCGACTATCCCCTCACTGCTGCGATTACTTTTGCTTTCTATTGTCTGACAATGTGGAAGGATTCTGAAGGAAGAAGGAAGAAGGAAGAAGGAAGTTCGGCAACGGATTTAACGGATGTAACCGATAAAACTCTGTTGGAGGAACGAACAAAGAAAAAGTATAAATTCTCCCCCTCCCACACTCCCCCACTCTCCCCGTCGTCTTTCTTTTGGGCGATCACCTTTGGAATTTCTCTCGGCTTATCAATATTAGTTAAACACACTACCGTATTATTTCTGTTTACCCCGATTGTGTGGCTGGCTGTGGGTACTGTGCGGCAAAAAGCTTGGGGAAGATTAGGTCAATTAACTGGTGCTCTGTTGCTGTCGGCGGCGGTGTTTGGCCCGTGGGCGAAAACCAATTGGCTGTTAATTTTGACCGGGGGAAAACGGGCAACGCTGGATTCTGCGATCGCCGAAGGAGATCCGGCCCTCAATACGATCGACGCTTGGATTTACTACGGTCAACACTTACCCGAACACATTTCTTGGCCTCTGCTACTTATTCCCTTAGTAGGATTGATACTTTATTGGCGTCGTCGGCAAAATAGTTCGTCAATCTTGCATCTTAACTCCTGTCGCTGGCTGGCTGTTTTCTGGGGAGGAGCTTATTTAATTAATTCTCTAAATATCAACAAAGACGACCGATATGTGATACCTTATTTGCCAGTTTTATCTATTTTGTTAGCATACTGTTTAACGTTGTGGCCTCCTCGGTGGGGACGACAAATTCGCTGGGGTACAATTGGTTTGGCAATTCTGGCGATGCTGTTCCATATGTGGCCGCTGGGAGGTGCTTTTGGACATAGCTTAGTCCAAATTATCAGTCCCGGCAATTCTAGCTATCCTTACTTGGGGAAAGAGTGGCCGCACCGAGAGGTAATTGCCGAAATAATTGATCGGGAACCTTATTTGCAATCTACTTTAGGGGTTTTGCCTTCGACGCCGGAAATTAACCAGCACAATTTGAATTATTACGGTGCTTTGGCGAATTTTCAGGTTTACGGGCGGCAGGTGGGAACGAATTTAAAAGAAGTGCCCCAAGATGTGCGATCGCTCTCTTGGTTCGTAACTAAAACGGGTTCGCAAGGTTCGATTCGCGAACGGATTAAAAAAGCTCAAAACGCAGCCGTAACCGCGATTGAAAAAGGTGAGAAATTTCAGTTAGAAAAAACTTGGGTTTTGCCAGATTTTACTAATTTAAATCTTTATCGCAAGCGAGTGCAGCCTGTCGAAATACAGCCGTTGAATGAAGCGCGATCGCAAGTAGAATTAGATCGAGTTACTGTCGCTGCAAAAGCAGTTCCCGGAGTCGCGCTGCCCATTACTTATACTTGGTCTGGGCCTTGGCAGCAGTTGCAGTCTGGTTTAGTGTTGGTAACGTGGCAAAATCAGCAGTCTGGCGATATTCCACCGGGACAGACTTTAAGAATTTTACATGATCGCGCGATCGCCCAGGCGACTTTGCATCCGGGGATGCTGGAAGCGGATAAATTTGCTGTGGGGTTTCGAGTTGTCGATCGCACGGCGATGCTTCCTCCTGCTAATATTGCACCGGGAACTTACAATCTGCAAGCTACTTATCTAAATCGGAAAACCGGCGAAACTTATCCGATTAATGTGCCTGCAGTTAGTGTTAAAATCGAAACAGAGCCTCTGGATATGCGTTCCAAGGCAGAGCTTAGGAACGAGAATAAAGCGCCTGGAAACGAGGATAATACAGATAAGCCTGAGTTAGATTTGGTAACTCAATTGCGGGCGATGGCGGTTAATTTACCCAAAGGATTGCCAGGTTTAGAACCCGTGTTCGAGCAGATTGGGCGCATCAATCAGTACGATCCAATTCAAGATTATACCCTGCAAGCGGAACAAGCGTTAGAATATCGGTTGCAGCAGGAACCCAATAATCTAGAATTGGCTTATGCTTTGGCATTTTCTCGGGTATTGCAGCAGAATGTCGAAAGTGCGATCGTCGCCTTAGAAAAAGTCACTCAACTCGACTCAAAAAACCCTTACGCTTACGCCTATCTCGCTTTCGTACACCTGTACGGCTGGCATCCCAAAGCCGCTCAAACCGCCTTAAAACCTGCTCTCGCTCTTAACTCCAACCTACCGGAAATTAGAGTTTTAAACGGTGTAGCGGCTCTGATGCAAGGTAATCTCATTCAAGCATGGCAAGATTTGCAATACTTAAAAAAACTCAAAATTTAACAATCCCTTTTATTGTGGCACGGGCGTCCCGCCTGTGCTTCTAAATCTGTAACGCCTGTGCTTCCGAATCAGTAAAAAATAGAAAACCAATGAACCAACCAAGAATAATCTCTCTAATTCCCAGTGCCACCGAAATTGTAGCAGTTTTAGGATTAACCGATGCAATTGTGGGTGGTTCCCACGAATGCGATTATCCCCCAGAAATCCAAAATTTACCTGTTTGCACTCAGCCTAAATTCAATCCCGAAGGAACTAGCAGCGAAATTCACAACC
>NZ_JAUBPR010000063.1:0-36667 GCF_036700845.1 Microcoleus sp. S13_C5 | reverse complement strand
CGGCAATCGTTTGGGAGTTTTGTGTTTCCGAATCTATCTTCCTTTCCTTCTGCTTGAATATCTGCGGAATGTGGGTTCCATCCATCGGTCACATAAAAAGGGCATTTCCATTTATTAACAATCTCCCATAGTGGTTCAAAGGTTTTGGCACGCACGATCGCCTAAAACCCATCCTAGAATACCTGGTTTAAAATGGTCTACTGCTGTCCATAACCAGGTGCAAGTTTTTTTTGAGCCAACAAATGTTTCTAATTCATCTAATTCTCCCACTTGTGGAGTTATTTCTGCCTCATAAAAATCTGGCAAGAGTTTTCCTACTTGTTTGACCCAATTAATGATTGTCGTATTATGCACATTTTTGACTCTCCCAATTGCTCGAAAACCCAGGCCATTGACATACATTTTGAGACATTCACGTTTCACATCCTCAGAATAACCTTTATGAGGTTGATAGCCCTCTATAAATTGTCTGCCATAACCGACACAAATATAATTCTGTTTACCTTTTTTCTGACCATTTTTATTAACATGAGTTGACTGACATTCAGGACATTTCATAAGCTCTGCGTTTTGTGAAGTGTTATTTTTTGGCGCTCGCACTCTCAAATCATCATACCCTAATTCACCAACGCCGTAATTTATTTTAGATGCTATATCTGTAGCAGAACTTTAGGAAATTGGTATTAGAGTTAGCGATCGCACACTCTAGGCAGCCAAGGCGAGAAAGTTTGATGGGGCAGTTTGGACTTTGACAGAGTTGTGCGATCACCAGTTGCTCTTGAAGCTAGGAGCAAGCCAGTTGGTGCAGTGGGATTGGAGACTAAAATCAAATAGGCTCCTGGAACCGCGGCTTTGATAAAGCGCGTAGCTCATCCCAGGAGTAGTGCCGGGGCAACTCAATCTCCTTCTTATCGGCTCCCAAGTCCAACCCTATTGTCTCGTTTACCTCCTGAGCTACTTCTTCGGCCATTTCTGCTAGGGCATTTCCAGCGATACTACCCGCGATCGCTCCCGCCACTGCTCCAAGCGTTGCACCCACTCGCCCACCAACAGAATCACCTATTGCGGCACCGGCCACACTACCACCGATTGCCCCAAGCCCTGTAGCCATGGGATGACTAGATGAGCCAATACTTGCTAATGCTGCGCTATCAGAGTTCTCTTCTTGAGCATTGAGAGGTTTGTCTTGGGGTTCAGATTGCTGTAAGTCATTCATCGTCGTAATCTCCTTAAAACTTGGAATCTTAGATTTAAAACTCATGAGTTAGGTTTGCACAACGGCAGCGAGGCTAGGATGTGCTGTGGAGAGCTAACACCCACAGGGTAAAGCGCTCCAGTGCAACTAACAGGGCAGTAATGCCGACAGCTAAACCAAACAAAACCAGGTTATTTTCGTTACCAGCCTTCAAAGCAAAACTCAGGGAAGTAGAGACAGCAGGGGGATGTACAACGTCCATTAGAATCATCAGGATGATTGTCACCACCATAGCGATGCCCCCGGATAGATATCCAGAACCAAAGACCATGTATGTAATCCAGCCAATAATTGCTGCCATGATTTGAGCCATCATCAGCGTTCGCATCGTGTTCGTACCGTGCTGCGGATCGAGGTAAATTAGAAACGCACTGGAGGCAAGGGATGCAAATAAGAGGCGTTGCCGACTCAGCACTTCAACCAGCGCGAATACCCCCAACACAATTGCAGTGGGTGCGATCGCCAATGCCAGTTCACCTTTGAGAGTTAACCTACGCCTGAGCGAGCGATTGGCGCCTTCGATGGGTTTTAAGCTGGAACGATTTTGACTCATTCTTCGTTTGTCATTCCACTCTTTGGGGATGAGCGATGTTGCTCTCCCTGCCTAATCTCACGCTCTAAGAAATAGTTCAACAGCGTTCGCAGCATCACAATCGCCCCTAAATTTAAAATGTCCTGGCGGGTTGGTGCAACTGCCGTGCGGAGGATATCACTGGCTACGGTAAATTCCAGCCCTAATGCCAGCACTCGCCCCAGTTTCAGGCGAATCCCTTCAGTCGCATCTACATGCTGTCTCGAACGCGATAACAATTGCCGTAGGTAGTCCCAAATGCCCCGAATCACACCCAGCCCAATCACAACTGCCGCCGCAATTTCTGCTCCTGCTGCCAAATAGCCCGCAATTATCTTAAGCCAAGACTCCAAAGGGCTAGCGACACTTTCTGCTGATGTTCCTCCTCCAACATTGAGGCTCAACAGAAGTACCAGTCCGAAAATCAGTCCCAGAGGCAGTAACAAGTTGACGAGTGATTCGAGGAAACGTTCTTGTTTCATGGTCTAGTTATGTCAGCATGAAAAACGGCTGGAGTCAGTTGCTACCTCAACATTTCAGCCAGAATATCCCCCACACGCAGAGCATTTGCCATGATCGTCAGCGTCGGGTTGACTCCAGAATTCGAGGGGAAAAAGCTACCATCGACGACATAAAGATTATCGACATCGTGGGTGCGGCAGTTGAGGTCTAATACTGAGGTTTTGGAGTCGCTACCAAAGCGGCAGGTGCCACATTGATGCGCTACGGCTTGCAAAGGGATGTTATTGCGAGGATAGAGGCTAAACGGGATGACGTGCATGGCATTTCGCTCGATCGACTTTAGCACCGATGTCCAGCGATGAACCAGGCGATCGCCAGCTTCAGTATTATTAACGGTGTAATCCAAGTGCAACTTGTCACCAACAACACGCACCCGATTGTTAGGATCGGGCAAATCTTCAATTTGCAGCCACCAACCTACAGCTCGTTCAGCAATCAGGTGGAGTTCAAAGCCCGGAATCAATTTCACTAAGGGTGCTAAAAGCGGCGGCGCTTCCCCCGGAATCATATCTGGTAGAACATTTCCAGTATTTTGCACCATGCCCATAGGGTAGGGAAAATCCGGTTCGCCCCAGTAGAAGTCGTTAACGGCGATCGTCTTTTGAAAGTTGGCTCGGTTGGGTTCAAGGTGGATTGATAATAGTGCGATCGCCTGATGTTTCATAAAATTGCGCCCCACCCGATCGGAACTATTCGCCAGTCCATTTGGATGCTTGTCGTTAGCCGATCGCAGCAGCAAAGCAGCGGAGTTAATCGCCCCGCCAGCCACTACGACAATATCAGCAGAGAACTGATACAACTCGCCATTCACATCAGTTTCAACGGCAGTAACTTCTCGCCCCGACGCGCTAGTGTGCAGTTTGAGAACTTTGGCATTTGTGAGCAGCGTTAAATTAGAGTACGCCTCGCGAGTGGGACGAATGGCATTCACTTCAGCATCAGCTTTTGCACCCACCAGACAGGGATAGCCGTCAAAGGTATCGCAACGAATGCAGGGACTTTTAGTGCGATCGCTCTCGTTCAACTTCAGTCCCAACGGTAAATTAAAAGGGTAATACCCCAGCTTACCGATGCCATCTACAAGCGTCTGCATATCAGGCTCGTGACTTACCGCAGGATAGGGATAGGACTCGCTGCAAGGCGGTTCTGTAGGGTCTTGGCCTCGCTCTCCATGGACATCGTACAGCTTCTCTGCCTGAGTGTAATAAGGCTCAAAATCCTCATACTTGAGTTCCCACTCTGGGGAAATACCGCCCTTGTGGATTACTTGCTCAAAATCTCGCTCTCGCAGTCGTAGCAACGCTGCCCCATAAAGTTTAGTATTTCCACCCACCCAGTAGCCCGTCTGCGGACGAAACGCCTTACCGTCTTTGTCATACCAGTGTTCGTCAGTGTGATAGCGTTCCTTTTGGTAAACTTCCTTCGCGCTCCAGTTGTCTTTTTCACGAGGTAGAAAATCACCTCGCTCCAGCACTAAAATCTTTTTACCGGTGGGTGCCAAGCGGTGAGCCAGCGTACCTCCACCTGCTCCTGTCCCGATGATGATGACATCATAGTGATTTGTTGTGGTTCCCATTGCAATTTTTTTTGAAGTTATTGTGGCTTTATTTATTAACTTCTTGGAGTAGTTTAGCTTTATCTAGCAACACAGGCTGTGCATCTATTCGGAAATAGCTCTTAGGATAGATTTTTGCTCCCGCTCACAACTTTAAACTAAATAGAGTCATCTGCCTGATGGCTTAGTAGTCATACCTACATAACGAAAGATTCTGATTTTAGCGATATTACTTACACAAAAATAGTTCGCTAATCTATTGCTGTGGTTGAAGGTGTAATTGACACTAATTAAACGACAATTACCCTGAACTTAAAGCTGTAACGATCGCAGCTCAATGTGCGTTAACTGGCAAGAGATACCATGCCTGAAACCATCGAAATTTATGACGATCGCCTGCACTCGCTTGTGCGCCCAGATGCCTCGCTCCAAAAGCTGGCCACTGATACCGTTCACAGCGAAGGCCCCGTTTACTTCCACGAAGACGACAGCCTTGTGTGGAGCGATGCTCACGGCAACCGACTGTTGCGCTGGAGTAACCCTGATGGAGTCAGCGTTCTGCGCGACCCGTCCGACTATCAAAGTGGGAATTACCGCGACTTGGAGGGTCGTTTGGTCGCGTGTTCGTCGGGTTTACGTGCCATTATCAGACGCGAGTATGACGGTAAGTGGAAGGTTTTAGTAGACCGTTATCAGGGTAAGCGCCTCAACAGCCCAAATGACCTGGTGGTAAAAAGTGACGGCACAATTTGGTTCACTGACCCACCCTACGGCATCACTGAGCCAAACCAAGGATATGGGGGCGAACAGGAACAACCGGGATGTTTCGTATACCGCTTTGACCCGGCAACGGGTGAGATCGATGCGATCGTGACGGATATGGTGCGTCCCAATGGACTCGCTTTCAGTCCCGACGAAAACCTGCTGTACGTATCGGATACCGCTGCTTTCAACATTCCAGATGGGCCTCATCATATCCGCGTGTACGAGGTTGTAAGTGGTCGGCGCGCAACCAACGGTCGTGTATTTGCAGTCATCGATCCGGGTCAACCCGACGGGTTGCGCGTGGACGAGTACGGCAATATCTTTACTAGCTCTCAGGATAGCGTGCAGGTATATGCGCCCGATGGCACTCGCTTAGGGAAAATTCTGGTGCCGGAGACTTGTGCTAACCTCACCTTTGGTGGAGTGAAGCGCGATCGCCTGTTTATTACGGCAGGCACATCTTTATATGCGATCGACCTCAATACTCGTGGCGTTCAGCGACCTTAATAGCTTGCTAACAGCGCCCTACTATGCTATAGCACCATGCTAACGCGATCGTAGTTTGCTCAACATTTACCGAAAATTTTGGGTTTAAAGCCCCGTCCTTCGCTCGACGGCTTTTTATGCTGGTTTATGTTAAGATAAAGACAGTAAATATCAAAAAGAAATGAAAGCTAGATATCGCTACCGATGCTATCCAACACCCTCTCAGAAATTGGCGTTAGCCAAGTTATTTGGGTGTGTCAGAGTAGTATGGAACGATAGTCTAGCTTTTTGCATTTCTGAATATATTGGAGGCAAAAAGAAACCGAAAAATGCCAAACTGCAAAAGCAATTCATTACTCACGCTAAGAAGTTAGAGGAACGGGAATGGTTATCAGAAGTTTCAGCAGTTCCCCTGCAACAATCCTTAAACGATTTAGAGCAAGCATACCAAAACTTCTTCAATTCCTGTAAAGGGAAACGTCAGGAACAAAAAGTTAAACCCCCTCGTTTTAAAAAGCGGAAATCTAAACAATCCGCCCGATTCACTAAATTAGGATTTTCCATCAAAGGTGAGAAGGTTTATTTAGCGAAAGTTGGGAAGCTTAAGGTGGTTTGGACAAGAGAGTTGCCCTCAGACCCCAGTTCAGTCACAATCATCAAGGACAGTTCTGACCGATATTTCCTCAGTTTTGTCGTGGAAGTTCAACCCGAAGTCTTGCCATTTTCTGATAGTTCAGTTGGTATCGATCTAGGAATTTCAACCTTTGCAACTCTGAGTAACGGACAAAAAATAAAAGCTCCAAAACCCCTAAAGGAAAGGATTAGGAAGCTGAAAAAGTTATCTAAATCTCTATCTCGGAAAACCAAAGGCTCTAAACGACATGAATTTTATCGAAAGCGGTTAGCTAAACTTCACGCTAAACTAGCGGATACTCGCACAGATTTCCTGCACAAGTTATCAACTCAACTCATTCGTGAGAATCAAACGATTGTGTTAGAAGACTTAAATGTGTCAAGAATGGTTAGGAACCGCAAATTATCCCGTGCAATTTCTGATTTAGGTTGGAGAACATTGAGAACTTTCTTAGAAGCTAAATCAGAAAAATATGGCAGAGATTTTCGAGTCATTGATAGATGGGAACCGACTTCTAAAACCTGCTCTTGTTGTAGGTTTAAAATGGGGAAGTTAGATCTCTCAATTCGAGAATGGATTTGCCTGAACTGTGGCACGTCTCATGATAGGGATATTAACGCCGCAACTAACATTTTAGTCGCCGGAGGACTTTCGGAGACTTTAAACGGGCGTGGAGGAAGCATAAGACTATCCCAGGATAGCAGCACCCAAAGAAGCGTCAACCCACCAGAATTTAAGCAATTATCAATTTTTGATTGGCTTGAATAGATGGAATCTCCGTGCGTTCACGCCGCGGGGTGGATGTCAATAGCCCAGCTTTCGATTCTTACAGTTCCAGCTTGCAGAAATACAGGTAAGTATCCACACCATTCATCCAAATTTAAAGGAGAAAAAAATGTCAATCAATAAACAGATTCCGGCAGAGCAATGGGTAGAGTTTTGCGATACATTTACAAATGGTAACAAGGGACGTTTGATTGTGCTTGAAGTGCTCGATCCGGAACTTGGGGTTCAAACCCCTGTTAAAGATCAGCCACTATGGTCATTGGTCTACGATCCTGTCGGTAAAGGGAATGACTTAACCATTGAGATCGGACGTAATGAAGTTGCCTATGGTCATACAATTGATTTTCCCAATGAATTGTGGCAAGAACAAGACGATAACGGCAAGGCTATTGCTTTAGAAATTAAAGCCGAGGGTGGAAGTCAAACGATTGTGCGACTGCTATAAATTGGGAATTCTACATCATTTAATACTTGACAAGACAGGTAGTTTTTATCCAAATCATGACTCGACTTATTGAGGAGGAAAAACGTGATTATAAAATAACTGTCTTGTCGCTTTGCTGGTTCAGCCAGCATCATTTGTAACACAACCAAATTTATAGACGAAGAGTCAAACCTGATAATGATTTACAAATTTGTTTTTGGCTTTGCGCTTAGTTTTCTATTAGCTACTAACATTTCATCTAATCTACCAGAGCTAGGTCTAAACCTATTCAGTTCGCTTAATACTGTTTTCCCCGCCGGACTTCAAGGCGTAATGCTTTTACTATTAAGAGTTAGTGTCGGTATATTGTTCCTACTGCACGGCTATCCTAAAATAACGCATCTTCGACAGTGGGCTGATTCTCTCAAAATGCCGCTCTTTCTTTGCTTTCTATCAGCAGCATCGATGGTGGGCGGTGGAATTTGCCTCATTCTGGGATTGCTGACTCTATTAGCGAGTTTACCAATTCTCGGCTCAATGGTGTTTGCCGCCTATTTACACATCTCCCAACGTAAGCCTTTTGTGGCTCGCGATCCCTACTTAATTCCTGAAGGACAATATCAAGGGCCTTTAGGAAAAGGCGAACCGCCAAGCTGGGAAAAAGCGTTTATGTACTGTGTAATGTTGATGGCGATCGCGGTTTTAGGCCCAGGTGCGTATTCACTCGACGCTCTGATTTTTGGACGGTGAACCAAGGCTTACCTTTCAAATAGATTCTATGTCAAACTTTTTAAAGTAATCATTGCTAAAGAATCTGTTAAAAACCTTTTTTTGTCTCATCAATTGTATCACGAAAATTAAGCTGAAACCAGTTGATTTTATTTAAAGAGGTAGCCTAATAATGCCATCTGGCGATCGACAATCTCTCAACTGGCTGTTGCAGCAGTTTCAGCTCAAGCCGGGTAAACCTGACATCCTCTACGGCTTGCGTACCCTTTTGGCAGTGAGTGGGCCCATTGCAGTTGGCTTCATTACAGGTCATCCTGCTGCCAGTGCGATCGCGGTGATGGGAGCTATGTTTGTTGGGATGGTCGATACGGGTGGAGCCTATCGCCAAAAAGCCACTGTCATGCTCGCAGCAACCATTGGCGTTACTGTCGCCTTGCTAATGGCGAATCTGGTTAGTAGTACCCTCTGGCTAGCTATTCCAGCCACGTTCTTAGTGATGTTCATCGCTGGCTTAGCTGGTCTGTTTGGTACGATCGCCGCGACGGTTAGCCTGGTTACATCAACTATGTTTATCGTCTCGCTAGCAAAATTCGCTTCGTTCCCCGATTTATCTACTGTTTTTCTGCAATGCGCGCTGTGCCTAGCTGGAGGTGTCTGGGCGATGGTGTTATCTCTAGGATTGTGGGTGCTACGCCCTTATACACCTGCGATCGAAGCAGCCAGCAGTTGTTATGCCACATTGAGCAAATTTTTGCGAATGGCAAGCGAGATACCCTTAACTCTGGAGGATCGTCGGAAGTGGGCAGAGCAATTCTTACAAGCTCAAGACAGGGTAATACAGGATTTGACCTCTGCCCGGAGTGTTTGGGGTGCTGTGTGGACGGGCCGAGAAAGTGCTGATTTGCGCGGCAATCAGTTACTTGTCTTAATTGAGGATGCTAACCAAATTACTAATTCTGTTGTAGCACTGGTTGAACTGTTAGCGATCGCTTCCTCTGGTTCCTTATTCCAGCAGTTGCACAGAGAAATTCACCAAGTGATAGAAGCATTGGCAGCAGCTTTGCAAGTTTTATCAGAATCGCTCCCCAAAGAAAAGAGTGTTGTTCGCTTGGGAGATTTGGATCGGGCGATCGAGGCACTAGAATACCAATGGCAAGTCATACACTCTCAAGTCCTGAATCAGGCGAGTTTGGCTCACGCAGATGACTATGCTGACTTGGTGAGTCTTGGCAAGATTGTAGCTAGTCTGAAAGCGCTAGCAGAACAAATTCATACCGATGCGAAAATTGCCACAGATTTACAACGGGGAGAAAGACGCAGCATCGCCCAGCTAAACATTAATCCCCCGATACAGCCACAGCGTTCTTCAATCATTGACACGCTGCGGAACAATCTCACGTTTAATTCTGTTATTTTTCGTCACGCTTTACGGCTGGCGCTAATAGTAACGACTGCCGAATTAGTAGCCGTGTTATTGCAAGTACCGACAGGCTATTGGGTCACGCTCACTGCTTTAGTTGCCCTAAAGCCGAACTTTGGCGGTACTTCTGAGACAACGGTGCAACGGGTGATTGGAACCACATTGGGGGGCATCTTTGGCATTGTCCTGGTCATACTTATCCACAATCCAGTGGCAATATTAGTCTGTCTTCTGATACTCTTAGTCACTGCTATGTCGGTGCGATCGCTGAGCTACGGCATTTTTATCACACTCCTCACTCCCGCAATCATATTGCTACTGAATGTGACAAGTAAAGGCGGCTGGGAGATTGGAGTATTACGCATTGTCGATAGCTTAATTGGAGGAATTTTAGCATTACTAGGTAGCTATTTGTTATTCCCCAGTTGGGAGCGATCGCAACTTCCGGCACAACTAGCAAAAACTATTCGATCTAATCTCGCGTACTTTCAACAAGTTGCAGCTAGCTACATCAACCCAGAACAAAACTGCTCTACTGAAACTATTAGAAACCTGCGTCATCAAGCGGCATTAGAGAATGCGAATGCGAATGCTGCGGCTCAAAGGTTATTCAGCGAACCCCGTCACGTTCGAGGAGAAGTAGAACCGATCGCGATGCTGATACTCTACATTCGTGCCTTTTTCAGCTCTGTCACAACTCTAGCAGAACATCAGCGGAAATTTAGCGGAGACTACCAATTTGCAGATTTCCAGCGATTTACCGATGCGATTGTCCAAATTTTAGAGAATTTAGCAAATGCCCTGGAACAGGGACACCCACCTCTAGCTTTACCGAGGCTAGATATTTATCTCGAAGCAATTCACACTGATATTGAACAGTTACATATCACTAGGATATCAGAGTTGGCTACAAATCCAAGTTCTGTAACGTCCACGAGGCAAGCTGTTCGAGAACAAACTCCTGTTTCCATACAACTAGACCGAATTGCCCATGAAATGAAATGTCTGCATTGTGCGATCGATCGTTTGCAAAAATCTTTGGATGAGAGAGTACAACCAGTATCTAGTTCTAGCAAACGCTGAGAAAAGGTGTTTATGGACTGGCTGAGGTGGAGAGCGATCGCGATTTTAGGTCTGGGTGCGTATTCGCTGGATGCTCTCATTTTTGGACAATGAATTATCTGACACCCGGAATTAGTTGGGCCATTTTGACCCAACGGTTATCTTCTGCCAACTTGCATCCGTTGGGGAGTTCAAAGTCGAAGGGTTCGCAGGGAACAGACTCAGCTTTTAGGGACGCAATCGCAGATGGTAATGCAAAGGTTTTGACCTATTTTACCTGTTTTCCTTGCACTCGACTCTCGATCCCGCGATCGCATAACCCAGACAGCATCACATCCGGGCACTGATTCAGCAAGCCCTAAGTAGGCAACCTTGATTACACTGAATAATTCTCTCTTTAGGTGAAGTGCTTTCGTATCAAGCCGAATCTAAAATACTGAAGCACATATTTCAATAATCGAGGTAATTAGCTGAAATAGACTGGGATGTCAAACGGAAGCGCCAAAGTTAAGTCAACAGGGTTGAATTTGTCACTAATTAAGGCGAAAAAAGCCAACAATCAACACGCTGTTATTCAGCATTAAACAACAAGTAAGTAAGAATTAAAATGAAACAAACACGCGATAGTATTGCCGACATTTGGGGTGAACGAACGCCCTACATTGGTGATTGGCCAGTACGAGTAGATGAGCGGATAGTTGAGGAACCTGACCATTGGGTTCAGTCTGCCTGTCTCCTCTGCTCCAATGGCTGTGGGATTGATATTGGTGTTAAAGATGGACGAATTGTTGGAGTTCGCGGTCGTGCAGTAGATGCAGTGAACCACGGGCGACTCGGACCCAAAGGGTTGCACGGGTGGGTCGCGAATAATAGTGAAGACCGCCTAACCCATCCTTTAATTCGTCGCAACGGTCAGCTTGAACGAGCCAGTTGGGATGAAGCGATGGACTTGATTGTTCGACGCACAAAAGAAATTCGGGATAAGTATACCAGTGGTGCCATTGGCTTCTACACTACTGGGCAACTCTTCCTAGAGGAATACTATACGCTGGGTGTACTCGGTAAGGCAGGACTGGGAACTCCCCATATGGACGGGAACACGCGGCTGTGTACGGCTACATCCGCCGCCGCGTTGCAGATGTCCTTCGGAACAGATGGACAACCTGGTTCTTATACTGACCTCGACACCACCGAGGCTATTCTGCACGTCGGACACAATATTGCTTCGCAGCAGACTGTACTGTGGATGAGAATCCTCGATCGCAGAGGTGGCCCCAATCCCCCAAAACTTATTGTCATCGACCCCCGCGAAACAGCGACAGCCAAGGAAGCTGATGTCCATTTAGCGCTAAAGGTTGGCACCAACATTCCTGTGCTCAACGGTCTGCTGAATTTGATGATTGAAGCGGGTCATATTAATAAAGAGTACATTGAAGCTCACACAGTCGGATTTGAGAAGCTCAAAGAAACTGTCAGCAAGTGGACACCAGAACGTGTCGAGCAGGTGTCGGGAGTTCCTGCCGATAAGTTACGCGCTGCCGCTGAAATTCTCGGCACAACCAACACACTCGTTTCTACAGCTCTTCAAGGTGTCTATCAATCCATGCAGGCAACCGCCGCCGCCTGTCAGGTGAATAATATCCATTTAATTCGCGGTTTAATAGGTCGCCCTGGTTGCGGCATCTACCAGATGAACGGTCAACCAACCGCGCAGAACACCCGCGAATGCGGCGCTGACGGTGCTCTTCCCGCTTTTCGCAATTGGGACAATCCAGAACACGTCGCTGAACTGGCGCGGCTCTGGAATGTCGATGTTAACATCATCCCCCACTGGGCACCACCGACGCACGCCATGCAGATTTGGCGGTATGCGGAGCAAGGCTCAATTAAGATGCTGTGGATTAGTGCCACAAATCCAGCCGTCTCAATGCCAGACCTACCCCGTATCCGCCGCATTCTAGAAAAAGATGACCTGTTTGTCATCGTGCAAGATGCCTTCTCCACGGAAACCACTAAATTTGCTGATGTTGTCTTACCGGCGGCGATTTGGGGTGAAAAGACGGGCTGCTACACCAACGTTGACCGGACGGTACACATCTCCCACAAGGCAATTGACCCACCAGGGGAAGCCCGTTCAGACTTGGACATCTTCCTCGACTATGCCCGACGCATGGATTTCCGCGATAAAGATGGCGCACCATTAATTAAGTGGAGCAACCCAGAAGAAACGTTTGAAGCCTGGAAAGAATGCACGCGCGCTCGCCCCTGTGACTATACAGGCTTGAGCTATGCCAAGTTGACGGGAGGGTCAGGGATTCAATGGCCTTGCAATGAGCAATACCCCAATGGAAAGCCGCACCTTTATGAGGACGGCGTGTTCAACACCAGCGCTGACTACTGCGAAATCTACGGTCACGACCTGGTTACGGGTGCTGCAACACCACCGCAGGAATACCATGCCAATGACCCTAAAGGAAAAGCCTTCCTGAGATCTGCTGACTACCAGCCACCTCACGAACAGCCCGATCAGGAATACCCGCTATGGCTGACAACAGGTCGGGTCGTTTATCACTTCCATACCCGAACAAAAACCGGACGTTCTAAAGAACTCAATCAAGCAGAGCCCGATGCCTTTGTGCAAATCTCTCAGGAGGACGCCACGAAGCACGGCATTAAGGAAGGCGATTTGATCGTAGTTGAGTCGCGTCGAGGCCGGGTTGTCGTGCCGGCACGAGTGGGGGATATCGAGCCTGGGCTTGTGTTTATTCCCTTCCATTATGGCTATTGGGATGAGTCAGGTCGGTCTCGTGCTGCCAACGAGCTAACGATTACGGAATGGGACCCGGTGAGTAAGCAGCCGCATTTCAAATATGCTGCTGTGCGTATCCGCAAAACAGCGTCGGCTCTTTTCGAGAAGATGATGGAAGGTGCCAGCGAGGATGTAGTCGATACGGTCAAAGAGATACTCAACCTTCAGGAGGTATGAGCGATGCACGTAGGCAACTATCTGGGAATACTCCACCACAGCGAACAGGATCTGGCTGATGCGTTTAAAACGATTGCCAACCACCACGGCGATGAACCGGATGTTTACAATATGTGTAAGCTCCTGGCATCTTGGTCTGAGGAACACGCCAAGGACATCAAACCCTTTGTCGATCGCTATTCTGAAGAGAAAAGCGATGAACCCGATCGCCTAAAACAGTCTTTGTTTGAAGAGCCGCGATCAGGCAGTCTGGCTTTGGTGCGCGACCTTCACGATCTTTGGCTGTTAGGCAATGAAATTCATTTGTGCTAAATCATTCTCTTACAAGCGGCAAGAGCGTTACGCGATCTAGAGATGGAAAAAATCTGTCAGCAGTTCGATGAACAGACCGAACGGCAGATTCTCTGGTTACTGACCCGAATCAAGCAGGCGGCACCACAAGCGCTTGTCGTTGCAGCGTAGGGGTAAAAAATTATGAGCAGAACTGAGCAGGAGAACCACAGTAGTTCCCAACAGAAGCGTCGGTGGCCTGCCTCGGTGCCTGACAAGGTTTGGGCACCCCTTGGGGCGGGTGGATTGATTTTGGTAGTGGGTTTGATTGGACTTTTAGCAGGTCAACCGTGGCTTTTCCCTAGCCTTGGCCCGACGGCTTTCTTACAAGTTGAAACTCCAGATCAGCGATCGGCACGATTCTACAACACAGTTGTCGGGCATTTGCTCGGACTGGGTGCAGGCCTACTTGCCGTTACGCTTCTGGGTGCTGGGGATGCTCCTGCCGTTCTCTCGACTAAGGAGCTAACTCCTGTTCGGGTGTGGGCGGCTGCGATCGCGATCGCCTTGAATATGCTGGGAGGATTACTCTTACGTGCTTCTCATCCTCCTGCTGCTGCGACCACGCTCCTCGTTGCTCTTGGTGGCTTCAAACCAACAGTTCACGATACTCTAACCGTGATTATTGGTGTTTTGATTGTGGCAACAGTTGGCGAGGTACTTCGGCGTATTCGACTTGGAAAAGTGCCGTCGCACTTGGATTAATCAGTGTAGAAAAAAGGTTTTGTAGACCTGGTTACACAGTGATTTAGTAATAGCTTGTACTTCCTAGTAGAGGAAGCAACAGGCAGATAGACCGTACTTTTAAGGCAGTGAATTACAACAGATTTCTAGGAGGAAAAAATGGCTGTAGTGAATCCAGTGCAGGTACAGAAATTCCTGAAAGCAGTTGATGATCCCACTAGCAAGCAAGACTTGGTTGAACACGTCAAGCAGCAAGGTGCGATCGAGAATGTTTGTTCAACGTTGGAGCAGTTGCCCGATGAGGAATACGAAACTCCAACGGATGTGGGCAAAGCGATCGGCGATATCAAATAGCAAGCACAAAAGTAAAGTTATGTTTCCATTGTGGTTACAAGCGGGATTCTGGGGTTTAGTTGGTGGTTCAGCACTGCTATTGGGAGCCGGGTTGGGCTACTTTGTCCGAATTCCCCAACGTGCGATCGCTGCCATTATGGCGTTTGGTGCTGGTGTGTTGATCTCAGCGCTAGCATTTGAGCTAATGGATGAGGCTTATAAGCGCGGCGGTTTCGACTCAACAGCGATCGGCTTTATAGGTGGTGCTGCTGTGTATACAGCGGCAAACTGGTATCTAGCTCATCAGGGAGCTAAACATCGCAAGCGTTCTGGTAAGCAGCAGCCATCTGAAGATGAAAATGGTGGGAGTGGGTTAGCGATCGCAGTTGGCGCACTGCTTGACGGGATTCCAGAGTCAATTGTGATTGGTGTCAGCATGATTGAGGGAGGAACCGTGAGCTGGGTAACTGTAGCAGCAGTCTTCCTCTCGAACGTTCCCGAAGGACTCTCTAGCGCCGCAGGCATGAAAAAAGCAGGTCGTTCAATAGGCTACATCTTTGGCGTGTGGGGAGCGATCGCTGTTGTATCTGGTGTGGCAGCATTTCTAGGCTATGCTCTTTTCAGTCACTTCTCTGTAGAAATTATTGCCGCAACTACCGCCGTGGCTGCTGGCGCGATTCTCGCTATGTTGTCAGACACGATGATTCCTGAAGCCTTCGAGCAAGCGCATGATTTTGCTGGCTTAATTACCGTCTTCGGGTTCCTCGCTGCTTTTGTCCTCAGCAAACTAGGTGGATAAGAACACTGTTTGTCCACTAATGTTTTCTGTAAAAAGATTTATTGTTGGACTTAGGGGGTGAGTGGAGGAACCTTGGATTGTGAGTAGCCCGGTCATTTGTGCTTCAATCCTTGCCCACGCTTTGACGGCTGTACCCTTGGCTAAACTCTAAAATACAAAACCTTTCCTCTGTTGTACTTTTCCCACCAAGCATGAGCAAGAGTTACCAAGGTTATTTGCCGCCTCTGAGTTCAATAATTCGCTGATTTTTGCAAGGAGGTTTGTTTCGCGATCGCCAACATACCATGTCCGTCAGGATCTTTGACTAAACAACCTTGGCGATAAGGACAGCAGCTCTCTGTAAACTCCACAACCCGCGACGACACAAACTCAACCCCATTCTGCCGCAACATCTCCACAGCTTGCTCAATGTCGTTGACAACTAGCTCAATTTGCATATTGGCAATATCGTAACTTTTCCAGTCACTCGGCATCGGACGACCCATTGGAGGCACGAGATAGTCTAGCAGTTCAATACCTAAACCGCCTTGAGTAGGTCGCAGTGCTGTAATTTGGACTTCAACTTCTTCTGGTAAATTATCAAGTCGAGCTTGGGTTTCACCTTGGTTGAAACTGCCACCCTCAACCTGCATTCCTAGCAAGTCGCGGTAAAATTTTAGACTCTGCTCGGTGTTGCTAATCGCGATCGCACTATGGTCGATTCCTAGAAACAAGCGATCGCTCTTTTGATGCCACTTTTCTTGTCCTTTATCAGGAGGAAACCAAATTAACTCTAAAGGGTGGCGATCGCAGTCTTTGAATTTGAAGGCTCGTACACCCGCAGATGCTTTATTCTCAGGCGGTATCGTCTGCGGTTCAACTGAAATCGGTTCAATTGGAAACGATCGCAGATGAGCATAAGCCCGATCCATATCACTAACTGCGATCGCCAAATGTTGAAACCACAAATCATTACTTTGCGAATCCCTGGGAATAGGTTTTCCCTCAATATTGAGGTACTGCATCAGCTCAATCAGTTCATCTCCAAGCTGCAAGGTGACAATGCGAATTTTTGCCTCAGCCACCCCTACTAAGTCGCTGTAATCCTCTGTTTCAACCGTGATGTCTGAAACGGGTTCAAACCCTAGTGCTTGCGTATAGAAATCCTGAGAGCGATCGGCATCACTCACGGTTAATCCAATAGCACGAATCCGTTGTACCTGAATGGGATTCAACATAAAAATTTTGAGCTTATCGAAAACGGCAAGCCTGCCCGATTGTCGGCGTTTCTTCAAGTTGCACAATCATCAGAACTGCGGGCACATCGCCGACTGTGCCAGAAAGGTGTCCCTTCTGTCCCTGCGCGTTCGCTTTCGTATTCTGGTCTTCTCCAAACGAAATTTCACCAACACCCATCTCCACTCGTTGCCCGTCCATCGTCTCCACAAACCAGCGTCCCGATAGCGGAATAATCCATTGGGGTTTTGGATTTTCATGCCAAGTGCCAATCCAGCCAACAGGTTGCACTGTAAAGACGACGGTAGCACCGCCTTGCTGCATTTGCTCGAGCCACTGAGGAGAGGCAGGTGGTGAAATACTCTTGAGAGTGAAGTCTTGAATTTGGCAACGAGACTGGTGGCTGATGCCGTCTTCGTCAGTCCAGACGTGCCAATAGTCGATCGTCGGGGGTGTTGGATTTTCGCGATCGCTCGATCGCGATTCAGTTGGTTCGTGGGATGAAGGATGAGTCATAAAAATCAATTTCCTAGGACTTACGCATTAACAAAAAACATTATTTATGATATATTATAGCATCATGCCATCCCTGCTAAGGTTCGCCAGAATATGCTCACGGACAACTAAAGTTAGTAGTTATTTATTAATTGTTATAACTGTCTTTGCCCGAGTATGTGAGATAAGCAACAAAACCAACAATCAGAATACCTAAGACAAGGCTGATCTGCCCCGTACCAAAACCTACTCCACCAAGATCCTGAGATTTACCGATCCAATCTGCGAAGGAAGCGCCCAATGGTCTAGTCAGGATATATGCGAGCCAAAAAGCCCCGACCTCATTAAGCCCTGAGCGCCAGTATACGAAAGCTGGTAGAGCAAATAAAAAGGCAAACAATACACCTGATGTGAAGTACCCCAAACCCCAAGTTGATGCTGTCATATCACCTGCGGCTGTGCCAAGCGCAAATGTAGCCATAACGGTTGCCCAGTAAAATAACTCGCGCCGAAATGTGTAAATATGATTAATCGATAAAGTTTTCTCGCTCATATACCAAACTGCAAAAATAATACTAAGTACGATAGAAAATCCTACAGTCGATAGGAGATATGAAACACCTAATACAACATGGATAGCATCAGCAGCCATTGTTCCGAATATAGCGACCATAATAATAGCTAACCAATAGACCCAGGGAATATATTTCCGTACTGAAAACTGTATTACTAAAGCAATCACTAATCCACTTCCCCCCAGAGCGACCGCAAAAATCGGGTTCATCTGATGGGCTAGGTAATCTGAAGTTGTTTCGCCCATTCCCGTAGTCAGCAACTTGATAATCCAGAAAAAGATGGTAACTTCTGGCAGCTTTTTGACCCTGCGATGCTGTGCAGATTGTTCTGTACTGTTTAGATTTGGCTTCATATCTGGGTGGATTTTAGTTGCGGCTTTACTCAATATACAGCACTTTGCCTGACCAAGAGATACAGCAACAACATTAAGCAGAATAATTGCGGATTTTATTAAAATTGTACCTAATCGTTAAGCAAAGTGCTGTATAAATTTGAAGAGCTGCGCTCGGCTGAGGCCAACCACTTATAAGATTCTTTCTGCTCGCTCTATCGACAAATTTTGATACTACCGCTCCTACCTCTGTGAATCCTTTTTCTAGTTTACTTTGACTTGTGTACACGGTAGCCTTTGCAAGGGGGGGACGGCGCAGCCGGGGGTAGAGATTTGTAGTCATAGTTTCAAGAATTGGTATTAGGAGTAGGCAATCATGATTTATCATTCACCTGCTGAATCAACTTGGCAATTAGTGCTGTCCATCCGGTTTGGTGACTTGCACCCAGTCCAGCCCCGTTGTCACCATGAAAGTATTCGTAAAAGAGAATCAAATCGCGCCAATGGGGGTCTTGCTGAAATTTTGCAATACCACCGTAAACCGGACGCTGCCCATCTTGATTCTGTAAGAAAATAGCGATCGACCGTTTCTCCAAATAAGCTGCCACCTCCCAGAGATTGAGCATTACTCCTGAACCTGTGGGACACTCCACTGTGAAGTCATCGCCTAAGTAATGATAGAACTTTTGCAAAGATTCAATGAGTAGAAAGTTAACTGGAAACCAGACCGGCCCGCGCCAGTTAGAGTTACCGCCAAATTGGTAGGTAGTAGACTCAGCAGGCTCATAGTCTACCTGATAGCGAGTGCTATCCCAATCGAAGATAAAGGGATGCTCTTTGTGATAGCGGGAAACCGATCGGATACCGTGAGGTGAGAGAAATTCATCCTCATCCAACAATCGTCGCAGGATACGACGCAGCGCTTCGGGGCTAGTAATGGCAAGCAGGCGGCGATCGCCTTCTCCCTCAATGGTCATACAAGCAATGTTTTTTGCCAATTCGGGACGGTTGTTGAGAAACCACTCAATTTGCTCTTTTAACCCCGGCACAATTTCTAATAAATCTGGGTCCAGAGTATCGACAGCAAATAGCGGTATCAGTCCCACCATTGACCGTACTTTGATTCGCACGTCCTCTCCGTTGGGTAAGTGCAAGGCATCGTAGTAAAAGCCGTCCTCGTCGTCCCAAAGCACAATTTTTCCAGGCCCTACATTATTAATGGCGTTAGCAATGTAGAGGAAGTGTTCAAAAAACTTCAACGTCATATCGCTGTAGCTTTCGTCCTCACGGGAGAGTTCCAGAGCGATCGCCAGCATATTTAGTGAGAACATACTCATCCATGCTGTGCCGTCTGCCTGCTCTAAATATCCCCCCGTCGGTAATGGCTTGCTGCGGTCAAATAGCCCAATATTATCTAATCCCAGAAATCCTCCCTGAAACAAGTTTTGCCCTCGTAAGTCCTTGCGGTTCACCCACCAGGTAAAGTAGAGCATCAAGCGGTGAAACATTCGTTCCAAGAAGTTGCGATCGCCCTTTCCAACTCGTTTTTCTTCTATTTTATAGACGCGCCAAGCCGCCCATGCTTTTACCGGAGGATTGACATCGCCAAACGCCCACTCGTAAGCGGGTATTTGACCATTGGGGTGCATGGTGCGATCGCCAGTTAGTAACAGTAATTGCTGCTTGGCAAAGTTTCCATCGATTAATGCCAAAGCAATACAGTGGAACGCCAAATCCCATGCCGCAAACCAAGGATACTCCCACTTATCGGGCATAGAAATAACTTCTTCGGCGTACAGAGTCCACCACTGGGCATTACGCCCAGTAAGGCGTTGACTGGGCGGGGTAGGTTCTGCTGGATCTCCATGCAGCCAAGTACGGACATCATATTGATAAAACTGTTTGCTCCACAGCAGTCCGGCAAACGCTTGTCGTTGAACGTTGTGGCAATCCTCATCTAAACCAGGGGTGAGCGTTTCGTAAAATTCGTCTGCCTCTGTTTGACGCTGGCGGAAGGTATCGGCAAATGCTGCATTAAAGGGCGTATCTGTATATTGGTTGGTGAAGCGTAGTTGAATTACTTTTGTCTGTCCCGCCCCAATTTCCAAGTGATAGCAAGCCGCTGCTTTGGTACCAACTTGATTGGGATTCACTGCATCCTGCTTGTTGTGAATTACGTACTCGTGGAAAGCGTCTTTAACATAAGGTGAGGCATTAGCAACTCCATAGAGGCGTTGGCTGTTAGTCTCATTTTCTGTAAATAAAAGCTGATGATTCCCATTGCAGAATAACCAATAATCCCCATATTTTTCAGCGTTCGCCTTTATTACACCATCAGCAACTTTCGATAGTTGTGACTGCGGTTTATCACCTGTCCAGATCCAGGTATTGCGAAACCAAAGGGTAGGTAGCACGTCGATGCTGGCAGTTTCTGCCCCCCGATTCGTGACACTGATACAAATGCAAATATCATCGGGAGAGGCTTTGGCATATTCCGCAACCACATCAAAGTAGCGATTATCTTCAAATACCCCCGTATCTAGTAGTTCAAATTCTGGTTGATCCTTGCTGCGATGAGCGTTCTCCTCTACAAGCTGAGTGTAAGGAAATTCCAGTTGCGGGTATTTGTACAACCAGCGCATATAGGAATGGGTAGGCGTGTTGTCTAGGTAAAAGTAATATTCTTTGACATCCTCACCGTGATTTCCCTGTCCGTTGGTTAGCCCAAACAAGCGTTCTTTTAAAATTGGATCGCGGCCATTCCACAGTGCTATACCAAAGCAGAGTTGACTGTGGCGATCGCACCATCCACCCAGTCCATCTTCACCCCAACGGTAAACGCGCGATCGCGCATGGTCATGAGGAAAATACTCCCAAGCTGAACCGTCAGGTGAATAGTCTTCTCGCACTGTACCCCATTGGCGATCGCTCAGGTAGGAACCCCAACGATACCAAGGTTCCTCCGGTTCGCGATTTTCCTGTAACCGTTGCTGTTCTTCGTTCATTTAGCCTCCTGTGGCGAACCCTGAATACAGATTATTTTGCCAGCGGCACTGGAGATATCTGGCTTCACGCCCCACCTCAGAAACTCTTTTGCCGCTACGATTAAGAATCATTTATCTAACCCTATAACTATTAGAATCAGGACTAAAGCCAACGGTCGCAATTAAATCAACTTGTAGGGTGCATCAAACCCCAACTTTTTGGAGATCATCACTGATTTTATCGCTCGAACGCGCCCTACTTTGCGCTAACTTTAGGGCTTTGTCAAATTAACTACCTCACTTTCATTGGTTAACAATTCGCCTTGAAAGGCTTTTACGAAGCATGACGCGGACTCATTTGATAGTTGGTGCCTCAAGAACGCTGACATCGACTAACGGTGTGACGTTAAACCCTTGCTGGATTAAGTGAGTTTGAATATCGTTCGTTAAGTGATCGCGGATTTGTTGCGTTGACTGGGCGACACCTGCTTGGCGCTGGACGTAAACAGTAGCGAGCAGCGTATTCTGACCTTTGATATTAGGGCTGGGAAAACGAACATCAGCCTCCACCAGTTCTGCGAGATTACTACTATTCACCACCTTCTGGATCTCAGCAGTGGCTCGTTGCGAACGGCTGCTACGCTGAAGCTCTGGGGAGGTAGAAAACTGCCAAGTCAGCAAGAGAGCCAGAGCGAAGATTGTGACGGCAAGGGTAGCTGGAAACACCGACTTTTTCCCGCGATCGTAACGCGCTCCACGCGCAGACAAACCGTAGATACGGAACACAATAGAAGCTGACAAATTGATTCCCACCAGTTGCAGCAACAGCACGAACAAGCCGTTCACAGCCATGTCCCATCGACCCATCGCGATCGCCATGCCCACCACTCCCGCAGGTGGTGCCAGCGAAGCGGCAACCAGCATCCCCACGGCTGCACCCGACACCAGGCTACTTCTTTCTGATTGCACGAGGTTTAAAGCGCCCGCCGCTCCTGCAACTAGGGGCAGCAGCACTGCCACCGCCGACACATTACTCGTGGCGCTCATGGAGGAGGTTACAACTTCCTGCTGTAGGATCAGGCTCAGCGCCCATGCCACTAGGATTGTCACGGCAAGGGCGCCGAAGTATCGTAAGAGAGTACGTTGGAGCAAGTGTCCGTCACCCCGCGCTGTTGCGATCGCTGTGTTCATTGCCGGTCCAGCAAACGGTGCGATCAGCATAGCCGCGACTAGAAGATAGCTGGTATTCGTAAACAAGCCGATCCAAACCACTATACCCCCAGCCACGGCATATCCTAGAAAGCCTTTCCACGAACCGACACTTTGTAAACCAGCAAGGAATATCTCTATGGGGCTGCGAGGCTCTACGTTTTTGACCTGCTGAGGTGCCTCAGATGCTGGTGGCTCTAGAGCAATCACCCCGCGCGGAATTAACGTAACGTGGAGTTCCGGAAGCGATTCCAACTCTCCCAGCAGTTCCTCAACTTTCTGGTTGGGAACGTACACGATTACCACGTCTAGTGGTTTTTCCCTCCCAGTCGCTTCAAAGTGGACGAGATTTGTGCCGTCACAAGCTTTGGCGATGTCAAGGACATTTTTCCCACATCCGCGTGGAACTTGGACAAGTAGTTGGCGCATATCACCTCCTGTGAATTCCTATCAGCCTCGCGATGCCAATCTGAGACTGACTCATCCGTTTCCGTTCCCATCTCTTTGCGCCCGCATCTCAACCAGCTTTCTCAAGGAACCGCTTATGCTGCGTGAGTTCGGCACGTCCTTGTTCCCCGCAGGCCATCCTTCACGCTGATGCGAGCGATCGCCATCTGTCTCCTCGGTTTGGTCGTGGAACAAGATTTGCTGCGTCGGGAAAGGTAGGTCAATGCCGTTGGCAGTCAGCTTGTTCTTGATGGCAGTGAGAATTTTATCCCGCGTATCGAGAGCCTCGGCACGTCGCGGTGGATTGATCCACCAACGCACGCGAATGTTCACGGTACTTTCAGCCAACTCCATCACTAACGCATCTGGGGCAGGCTCTTTGAGAACGTCCTCTAAATTTGCGATCGCTTCCATAATCAACTGCTTCACCCGGTCGATGTCATCCCCATAACCGATACCAACGTCGTACTGTAGTCGGCGCTTTTCCCAACTGGTGTTGACCGTCACTGAATTTGTAAATAACTCAGAATTCGGAATAACAACGCGACGACCATCGTATGTCCTAATCGTTGTAGCACGAGTTTGAATTTCTTCAACTGTCCCCTCAAAATTCTTGAAAACAATTTGGTCATCAATTTGGAATGGCTCAGTTAAGAGAATTAAGATCCCCGCTAGAAAGTTTTGGAGAATATCACGGAACGCAAAGCCAATTGCTACACCGCTAATGCCCAACAGTTGAACTAAATCCCCTGCCTTGAAGGACGGGATGACAATAGATAAGGCAACAAATAAACCGATTAAAATGACAACGCCTTGTGACAAACGTCCGAGTACCAGTCCCAGATTCCGCGCCTGTCGATGCCTGCGGGTAAGCCGTTTGACGACCGACTTGAATGCTACAGCGGCAAACCAGAAGATGGCAAAGACGATTAAGGCTAGGACTAGATTTGGCAGTAGGGCAATCAGGCTGTTAGTCATTGCCTGTATTTTTCCCCACGCCGTTGATACTGCTTCAGAATTCATAGGCCTTCCTCGTTCTCGTCAATTTAGCTAATAGTAATAGAGAGTCAAAAACTGCGCTGTTGCTGTTCTGCGTTCATCTAACCCCCCGTCGCGAACCCTGGATACAGAGTCATGCCGCCGTCTACAAATAGAGTTGTACCATTCACATAATCTGAGTCATCCGATGCAAGCCAAACAGCAGCTTTGGCGATATCTGCTACATCTCCGACCCGGTTTGCGGGAATGAGTTTTAATAATTTTGCCTCAGCTTCTGCCGTATCCCAGGCTGCCTTATTAATTGGGGTTTTAATAGCACCAGGTGCGATGCTGTTGACCCGAATTCTGTGGGGTGCGAGTTCCTGGGCAATACTCTGCATCATCATGTGGATGCCGCCCTTACTGGTAGCGTAGTTGACGTGACCCGCCCAAGGAATCACCTCGTGTACCGAACTCATACAAATGATTTTGCCTGCGGCACAGGAAATATCTGGCTTTACGCCCCGTTTGAGAAATTCCTTTGCCGCTTCACGGGCACAGAGAAATTGTCCGGTTAGGTTCACGCCAATCACCAAATTCCAATGGTCGAGAGTCATGTCTACAAACGCTGAGTCTTTTTGTAATCCAGCGTTGTTTACCAAAATGTCGATCGTGCCAAAGTGCTGGTACATTTGGTCAAACATCGACAAAACTTCTTCTTCCTTGGCAACGTTTGCACCAATGGCGATCGCCTCCCCACCGAGCGATTTAATCTCGCTGACAATCTTTTCTGCTGCTTCCTGTTCAGAATGATAGTTGACTGCAACAGAAGCACCCGCCGCCGCCAAAGCACGGGCGACTCCTTCACCAATACCAGAACTAGCACCCGTTACGAGTGCTTTTTGGTCTTTGAGAAGATTAGGGGAATAGCTCATATTTTTTCCTCGTCTTGTTTCCTAGAAACTAAATTTGTACCTAATAAAGATTAAGAACCAGTTAAGTAGATGGACATAATTAAACGTAAGGTGGGCGATCGCCACCAAAAAATTGTAACTCCTAGCTAATCTGGTTATCGGCGATCGCCCACCCTACTTAAGGTAACTACTTGAAGATTTATCTCTTGGTTTCTGCGCTAACTTTAGGGATTTATAGAGGTAACCACGTCTATCTAATGGGGTAATTAGCGTCTATTTCTGAGAAGACAATAGAATTTCATGATTATTTATCTAAAAATTAAATATTATTTTAATTTTTAAACAATCCTTTTTGTGATATTGAAGAAAGAGTTATGTCATTAGTGTGTCATTAATAGGTCAAAAATATGGCAAGCGATCGCCTTAAAACTGTAGACAGTGGAAAGCCAAATAGTTTTAGAAGCAAGGGTTGTTTTTTAGGCTAAGATCAATCTTTAGATAGATATGTTTGTTTAGAATTAGTTTCAATCTATATACTTAGAGAAATCCATGTCAGCTCTCCGCCGGGAACAAGTCAAGTAAAAAAAGAGAAAGCGATGCCTCTGCCTCTCAATAATGCGAATCTACCTTACCCAGATCCGCTCCATCCCATCATCGTTCATTTTGCGATCGCAATGGTGTTTTTTTCCTTTTTCTGCGACGTGGTAGGATATTTTACCCGCAATCATCGTTTGTTTGAGGTGAGTTTCTGGAATATGTTTGTTGCTTCAGTTTCTGTTTTCCTCGCCGTCATATTTGGTCAGTTTGAAGCTGGTTTAGCCCAGCCTTACGAAGCCGTCAAGCCGACACTGAATTTGCACACAATTACTGGCTGGTCACTTTCGGCAATCATTGTCGCGATTACCGCATGGCGATTTGCGGTTCGCGCCCGCACTCCACAAAAGATACCTATTGCTTATCTAGGTGTTGCAACATTTTTAATTTGTTTAGTATTCTTTCAACAATATTTAGGGAGTCAGTTAGTTTGGGTATACGGGCTGCACGTAGAGCCAGTAGTTGAAGCCACAAAGAATGGAGTCTTACAATGAACTCGCAACTTATCGAGCAGTTGTGGTTCAAGCTAGGTGCGAACGGATTGCCCTACGAGGTTCCTATTCATCCGCAGCTAGTGCATTTCACTTTGGGTTTATTCATTATTGCCATAATTTTTGATATTGCAGGAACGCTGTTTCGGTTTGAAAAACCAATCCTCAAATTTTTGGCTCTGACTGCTATTCGTTCGAGCTTTTTCGATGTTGGTTGGTACAATCTTTTAGCAAGTGCTGTTATCACATTTTTTACCGTCGCAGCGGGCTTTTTTGAGATAATGCTGGCAAACCCACCCACAAATATGAATAGTGCTTGGGGTTTGGGGGCTGGTGCAACGATGCTCTTGCATGGTATAGGTGGAGTCTTACTGTTAGCAGCGATCGTTGCCATGACTGTGTGGAGGGGGTTGCAGCGCTACCGCTGGCGCAAAGATGCCACGATCCAAGTGCAGTGGAGTTACTTATTGGTAGGCATTGCCATGTTAGGACTGTTGTTTGTCCACGGAACATTAGGGGCCCAGATGGGAGACGAGTTCGGGATACATAATACGGCGGCGGGCTTGATCCGACAAGGGGAAAATCCCAATTTGTTACTCAAATGATGGCAACACATATACTAGAATTAGGATTTACGCAACTAGCCCAATTAGTAGGGTGCGTCAGATAATCACGCCCTGATTCTATCAGTCAATAACTGCGTCAGACGCACCGTACAAACTACTTAAATGATGCCAACAAAGATACTAGGAGAATTTATTTTACAGGGGATGCGATGAGGAGAATTTTCAACGCACTATTATTAACGGTTTTCATTGCGGTAATTCTTATAATAGCCCGCTGGATTGGCGATCGCGCATACTCTTGGATGCCGATTCAGGCAACCGCAGAAGCGGAACGAGTCGATCGCATATTTAGCTTTTTAACCTCCGTGGGAACGTTCATCTTTCTCGCGATTGTAGGGACGATCGGATACTCAATCCTCACCGGTCGAGCACCCAAAGGAGACTGGAGTCACGGTCATCCTGCCAGAAGCGATGTGAGGCTGGAAATCCTCTGGACTGTCGCCCCAACTGTGCTGGTGTTATGGCTTGCAGTTCAAAGTTTCAACATTTATCAACAACTAAATATTGAAGGGCTACAACCGATCGTGCATCTGCACCTATTGGAAGAACCTGCTGCCGCTGCCACGGTCAAAAACACGACTCAACGGGCTGCAAATATTGAGGTTCTGGCTAAACAGTGGGTTTGGTCTTTCCGCTATCCAAATAATGTGATTAGTAACGAATTACATCTAAAAGTAAATGAACGTACCCGCTTAAATTTGCATTCCCAAGACGTGATTCACGGCTTTTATGTTCCTGAATTCCGGTTAAAGCAAGATATGATTCCCAACCGCAACATTAACCTTGTATTAACACCCACCAAAATCGGCAAATATCACCTGCGCGATTCCCAGTTCAGCGGCACCGACTTTGCCTTAATGGAGGCAAATGTATACGTTGAATCGCCTGAAGCTTTCGATCGGTGGATTTCTCAAGCTGCTACCCCTAAATAAAAAATACATGACAAATAACTCTATCGAAATTACTGACGAATCGGAAGATCGCAACAGCAAACCTGATACGAACTGGCGGGAGTATTTCAGTTTTAGCACCGACCATAAAGTTATCGGTGTCCAATACATGGTGACCACCTTCATTTTCTTTTTAATTGGTGGGCTGTTGGCGATGATTATTCGTGGCGAACTGCTTACTCCCGAATCAGATTTGGTCGATCGCTCTTTATATAATGGCTTATTCACCTTGCACGGCACGGTGATGATTTTTCTGTGGATTATCCCGTTCAATGCTGGTCTTGCCAACTACTTAGTGCCGTTGATGATTGGGGCAAAAGACATGGCGTTTCCAGTTCTGAATGCGATCGCCTTTTGGATAATCCCCCCAGCCGGTATCCTGCTACTATCAAGCTTTTTAGTACAAGGTGGGCCTCCCCAAGCTGGCTGGTGGTCTTACCCACCAATCAGCCTCCAAAACCCAACTGGTTATCCCATAAATGGCGAATCAATTTGGATACTGAGTGTAATGCTGCTGGGTATTTCATCGATTATGGGGGGAGTCAACTTTATTACCACAATTGTTTGGATGCGGGCACCGGGGATGACATTTTTTCGGATGCCAATTTTCGTTTGGACAGTTCTCAGCGCCCAGTTGCTGCAACTAATTTGTTTACCTTCCCTGACGGGCGCGATCGTACTTTTATTTTTTGACCTCACTTTTGGGACAAATTTCTTCAAACCCCTGGAGAATGGCGACCCAATCATCTATCAGCACTTATTTTGGTTCTACTCCCATCCGGCAGTTTACGTCATGGCTCTGCCTGCTTTCGGTATCTTTTCGGAAATTCTCCCCGCCTTTTCTCGCAATCCTTTGTTTGGCTATCGATCGGTAGCGATCGCTTCTTTCGGAATTGGTTTGGTAAGTATTTTCGTTTGGGTACACCATCTGTTTGCCAGCGCCACACCTAATTGGATGCGGATGCTATTTATGGTTTCCTCAATGTTGGTTGGCGTACCTACTGGTGTCAAAGTATTTGCTTGGACTGCCACAGTCTGGAATGGCAGACTGCATCTTTTAACCCCCATGTTATTTGCCTTGGGAGGTGTGGTGATGTTTGTTTTCGGTGGGATTACTGGCATCATGCTTAGTTCAGTACCATTTGATATTCATGTCAACAACACCTACTTTGTGGTAGGTCACTTCCACTACGTCGTCCACAATACAATCACGATGGCAATCTTTGCCGCAATTTACTTCTGGTTCCCAAAAATAACCGGGCGGATGTACGCCGAAGGCTGGGGAAAAGTGCATTTCTTTTTAACTTTTATCGGGGCTAACCTTACCTTTTTTCCCATGCACCCGCTCGGTTTACAAGGCATGGTGCGCCGGGTTTCCTCTTACGATCCGCAGTTCCAAGGATGGAATATTATTGCTAGCTTAGGGGGATTTTTGTTAGGAATGTCTACGCTGCCATTTATTGCTAATATGGTCGGTTCTTTGCTATTGGGTAAAAAAGCCCCTGACAATCCCTGGCACGCTACAGGGTTGGAGTGGAAGACTTCTTCGCCGCCACCGAGGGAGAACTTTGAGGAAATTCCCACTGTCAATGAGCCGCCTTATCATTACAACTCTAAAGCGATACCAGAGGCTGCCGTTACTCAAGAATAGATAAGGCGAGGAGGAGTAATTGAGGAGTTTTGTTCAATCTAAAATTCAAAATCCACAATCCAAAATCCAGAATCATCTGATTTATGCCAAATCCTACACATCACATAGATGAAAGCCCGATCCGTTTCGATCGCTTAATACAGTCCCTGCCTAATTGGTTGCAAAGGTTCTTGCCAATTGGTGGCGGCATAGCTCACGATCATCATGGTAAAGGGATGTTCGGTGTTACAGTATTCTTGCTGTCGGAGAGCCTAATCTTTCTAAGTTTTTTCTTTACCTATATTGCGCTCCGATTGACCCATCCCAATTGGTTGCCGCCGGGTGTCAAGGGGCCGGAATTGTCTCAATTTATCATTTTTAATACAGTAGTGCTGCTTTCAAGTAGCTTCGTTATTCAAGCCGCCGAAAATGCCCTTAAACGCCATAAAATTATTAAATTTCGCTGGCTTTTGGCATTGACTTCTGGGATGGGAATTTACTTTTTAGTTGCTCAGGCGATCGAGTGGAGTAACCTTAATTTTCGCCTGACTACAGGGCTGATAGGGGGAACATTTTACCTACTGACAGGCTTCCACGGGCTGCACGTTCTTGCGGGCATTCTATTGCAGTTGCTCATGGTTTCTCGTTCATTCATTCGGGGTAACTACAACTCCAGTCACTTCGGCGTTAGTGCAACTACTCTGTTCTGGCACTTCGTTGACGTGATTTGGGTTGTCCTATTTTCGCTGATATATCTCTGGCGAACTTAGCAATTTGCAGTCTAAAAATGAATGATTATTTGTCACCAAATCGTAGTTAAATATTGCTATATAGCTTTTTTCGGGTAAATTAGGTACTCGTGGGCATAGGGCAGTGGTGGTTCCTTTTCCTGCTCCGAATTGAAGGGCGCGTACCTCATTTCCTTAAAAACCGCTATATTAAGGAGATGAGTTTGCAGATCCGCTACTAGCAATAAAAGCAACTAGGAAGAAAAGCAGATTATGAAATCTTGGTTACAGCTATAACCCAGGCATTCTTACCTTTTTCGCTCAAATTCAAGGAGCTTTTGTATGAATTGGCTAACTCAAAAATTACCAGGAATCATCGCAATTTACTTTCTTGCTGCAGAATCAGTTCAAAAAGACCCGCTAATTGACAAACGCGGAGAAACCATTGTGGACGTTGGCGTTATCCTCCTGGCTCTTAGTTTAGTGATTGCTGTCAAGATTATTAGCCCGAAAGTTGAGCACGCTATTCTGCTCGCTATCTTTCTCAGCTTGGCATTAATTGCTTTCTTTTTCATTAAATAGCAGAACTCGCGTTGCAGCTCCGATTTTCGATTCACCGTCAACTGTAAACTGTACGCTCAATTACTGGAGAAAAATGATTGTATGAACAACCCAATTTATCAGACTGTCATCCTTGGTGGTGGTTTTGCTGGTCTGTTTACAGCTTTGCATCTAGCGCATGAACACTATCCTCGAAGCGTCATCCTAATTGATAGCTCTGAACGCTTTTGTTTTAAGCCTTTACTTTACGAGTATTTTAGTGGCGAGATGGATGGTAATCAGGTAGTACCGCGTTTTGAGGAACTACTCAAGGATAGCGGTGTCATTTTTGTGCAAGATACGGTGCAATCGATCGACCTGCATGAACGGGAAGTCAAATTAACTTCCGGGGACTGCTACAACTACAGCAACTTAGTTTTAGCTTTAGGTAGCGTCACTGGCTATTTTGGTGTTGAGGGTGCCCAAGAGTATGCTTTTGATTTCCGTACCGAAGAAAATGCTATCGCCCTCGATCGCCACCTGCGCGACTGCTTACAGCGAGCCGTTCAGATCGAAGACCCCGAACAACGTCGCCGGCTGCTAACTGTAGCTGTGATCGGTGGCGGGCCAAGTGGGGTGGAAATGGCGGCCACTTTAGCCGATTTGCTACCTCACTGGTATGAAGCATTGGGAGGTAATCCTCAAGAAGTCCGGGTGGTACTAATTAATCACGGCAACGAAATTCTCAAGGGTGATATTAATAGTCATCTGCGCGAAACCGCCGAGCAGGAATTGCAAAAACGTGCCGTGTCAGTGGACCTAATAACGGGAGCAGAAGCGACGGCTATTCGTCGAGACTCAGTTGAATATAAGCGCGATGGTAAGTCTGAGACACTACTAGCATCCACTACGATTTGGACAACGGGAACGGCTACACATCCACTGATTAAAAACTTGTCGATTCCCAACGAACACCGCGACAAACATGGTCGCTTACACGTTACTCCCACTTTGCAGTTGCCCGATTTCCCAGAAGTTTTTGCAGGTGGTGATTGTGCGGTGGACGTGCAATCATCAACGGTTGAGGATCAGAAGTACAAGCATCTTGAGCTGCATCCCGAACTCATATCCTACTCATCTGAACCACACAAGGATACGAAACCTCTGCCTGCCACAGCCCAAGTAGCTTATCAGCAAGGAGCTGCGATCGCGCATAATCTGAAAGCGATCGCATTAGGACATGAGCCAAAACCAGCTCAAGTTAACCTACGCGGAACTCTCCTAAAACTAGGGTTAGAAAATAGTGCCGCTAACATTTACGACGTTTTTGAAGTGACAGGCGAAGTCGGTCATCTGATTCGCCAAGGCACTTATCTAGAACTATTGCCAACTCCGGTTCATAACTTCAAAGTCACTACAGACTGGCTAAAAGACGAGATATTCCACGAACACATGAATTCTGGTGATGGGGTAAAGCAAGCTGTCAAGGTTGCTCAATTGGTTGGTGGAGTAGTCGTGGGTGCTATAGTTGCCAAAAAATTGCTCAATATGCTAGGTCAGGACGATAAAGACCAGAAATCCTGACGGCATCTCCAGAATTGAAGCCCGGATCAAGATTGACCATATAATCCAATCCAAAAACTGAGTACAGGCGATCGCAACGTCGCCTGTACTCAGTAATACCAATTTCATAAAATAGTCTTACAGTTGATAGATTTACTTTTTGTAAATTAACACTGAAATATGGGTTCCGGGCAGATCGCTCTCAACAACAATTAGACAGGAAGGGCGCCAATGGTATCGATGTCACTCCTGGTGGAATCAGGAACGCGGGCGATCGCAACGAGTCCACTCAGGAGACAGCAGTCAATTTGTGTCAGCGTCTAAAATCCGATAAAATCAGTCGCTCAACCGATGTCATGAAAGCTTACTCAATCGAATTTAGACAAAAGATAGTCAAAGCCTACTTACAGGGGAACACCTCAATGAGACAAGTAGCTGCCAGATTTGAGGAAGCGTAAAAGTTTTGTGCAAAAACTACTGAAACAACAGAAAACCCAAGGTCATCTGAACCTAGGGAAGCCCGGAGGAGTGATGAAGAGTGAATTAGATAAACAGTCAACTCAAGTAACCTTAATGGTAGAAAAGTATCCCGATGCAACTTTATCAGAACACTGCGAATATTGGGGACTTTCGTTATAATCGTTAATCCTAAGCATTTACACAACAGGTTTACCAACTGTTGCTACTGTACCTCATAAACCTGCAATCTGCTGTAATTTAAGGAACCTTTGCAACCTGCGACGACGGATCTCAAACATAATTGGATAAGGCATCAAGAAAGCCAGTAACTAAATGCTAACTTGTTTGTGACATTGCAAGAGATATAGCAAAATTTTTAGCGTCAGGTATTCGGTAATTTTTAGTTGCTGTTGCAGGTGGATTTGGTAAAATTGAGGAAACATTTTCAATAGATGGGGCTTGTGGACAAAAACTACCCCATCTTTTTTTATCCCAACTTGCCTCAACCCCCTACCGATAGGGATTCTGACGAGGTTGTCACCCCGTCAGCCTAAAAACTTTCCCGACTATTGTCTTAACCGCCAAGGCGGTTCGCGGTTTCTATAAATGTTGATTTTTGAGTGTCTTAAAGCCAATCTTCTTGATCGCTTTTTTGCTTTCTATAAACCTCACCTGTAGCGTGAATTTTGCGGGTTTGTTCATAAAGAGTTTCTTCGGTATAATTCCATTTTTGCAGGACTTTTTTTAAGTCTGCTTGGATATCTCTAGCGCCGGGAAAGCCGCGGTAGCGAATTATTAATCTTGCTAATTCTGATAAATTGTAGTCGGTTGCTTCTGAGGCTAATAAAGTATTGACACTGGCTCGATCGCGCTTGTATTGCGGATGCTGCTGATCTTGAGTTTTTTCTACTGAATCCATACTATTTATGTTTCCCAATCATTTAGAATACCGAGATACCCGACTTCTTCAAAAAGTCGGGTATCTAATTAGACGTAGGGACACGGCAATGCCGTGTCTAAAGCTGCACTTCTTCAGTCAGCCCCAGAAATTTTTGTGTTTGTTCAGTAATACCAAATAGTCGATCGCCGTGACAAAAGATTTCCCAGGCGCGAATTCCCATAAAGCCAATACCTGCAACCGCCAAGGGCATCGCTGCGGCACCTAAAAGCGCGGCAATGGGGGGAAATATCATGCACAGTGTTAACAGAATGCCAGTAATAACACCGCCAGCAATGCCAGCTTTGGCGGTGGCGATGGCGACTTCTTCGACTAAATCTGACTGGGTAATTTTGCCTTCCACGCACAATAGCGAATTTTCTAAGATAGAAAATATTAACTCAATTACTGCTGCTGCGATCGCCCCTTTCATGGCAGCCCCAACGATTTCCGCAACTGCTGCTTTAAACGCTGCATCCGCTAAAACTTGCTTAGCGACTGCTAATTCTGCAGCAGTCATGTCTACACCACCGCGAGCACGATTCACCCAAAAATATTCCAAAATCCCGTTAGCAGCTTCGCTTCCGCCTCCATTGACGTGTGCTTGGATGTGACTCCAATCTTTATCTTGACAGAAGTTGCGAATTGCTTCTGGGCCTTGGGCACGAATTTGGGCGGGTATGGATTCAAAGACTTTTGCTGCTTCTTGAACATTTCGCATTCCGTCACGCACTCCAGCCCTAGCAAATTTGGATTGCAGATTTGTTGGCAGGTTCTCAAAACGGATGTTATGTGCTATTTTAAAAGCTTCTTGAGTGGCGATCGCCCCGGCACTAACCATTGAACTTGGCGCTGATTGTACCCACGCCGTTAATAGAGTTGCATTTTCCTCAACTTTTGCAGCAATTTGGTTGGCTAAGTTTTGGGTATCGGCAACAGTTTCTTGTACTTTAGCCGTTAGGAATTCGAGCGGATTCTGGCTAATTTCCATGTTGATCCAGCTTGCATAGTTAATGATTGAATTATTCCGACTATAACATTCCTCTTCAGTAAGTGTTATTTTTTACTGAATTGCTTCTACCTTCTAACTCCGGCTGTAAATTGAGACCTTTTTTTTGATAAAATAAACCTTCATTGATGCGCCCTTGCTCTTCCAAACTTTTGCCTAAATTCCAATAAGCGACGGCTAAATCTGGTTGAAGATCAAGAGATTTTTGATAGTAAGTTATGGCGTCATCGAGCCGGCCTTGTTTGTAAAACATACTGCCCAAGTTAACATAGGCTTCGACAAAATTAGGATCAAATTCGATCGCCTTGGAGTAGGCGCGAATGGCCGCGTCTATTTTGCCTTGGGCTTGCAGGATATTGCCTAGAGTTTTGTAGGCAGCGGCGAAATTGGGTTGTTGGCGAAGTGCTTGGTAACAGGAGGCGATCGCCTCTACATATTTCTGCTGCGTATAATAAATTTCAGCTATCTTGTTGAGTGCGATCGCACTATCCGCTTGAATGGCTAGTAATTTTTGATATTGAGCGATCGCATCCTCAAGTTTTCCTGATTTCTGGAGGGTCTCGCCCGCTGACAAATACTGCTCTGCTAACTCGGAATTTACGGTCATAGATTTTACTTTAACAGCCGACACTACTTTACCACAAGTGTTAGTTAGCAACCGCGATTTCTAGAAATATTCTGACTATTTGAGATTTTAAATTTGTTTCTGTACCGGAATGCGGAAAAAAATAGTATGATTATTTTGAACCAGCATCAACGCTAATTGCAGAGGAAATGTCATGGCATCACTAGCAGGAAAAGTGGCAATTGTGACTGGTGCATCGCGGGGAATTGGACGCGCGATCGCCCTCCGATTATCCCAAGAAGGCGCATCGGTTGTCGTCAACTACGCCAGAGGCGCAGAGCAGGCTAAAGATGTTGTGTCAGCGATTGAAGCAGCAGGCGGCAAAGCATTAGCCGTGCAAGCCGATGTCAGCAAAACCGCAGAAATTCGCGATTTGTTCGATCGCACTCAGGAAACCTATTCACAAGTCGATATTTTAGTCAATAATGCCGGAGTAATTCTTTACAAACCTGTAGCGGAAGTTACCGAAGCAGAGTTTGATAATCTTTTTGCAATTAACGTCAAAGGCACGTTTTTTGCTTGTCAAGAAGCTGCTAAACGCATGGCGGAGGGAGGAAGAATTGTTAATTTTTCCAGTTCGACAACCGCGATAATGCTGCCAACTTACGGGGTTTACGTAGCGACAAAAGGCGCGGTGGAACAGCTAACTCGATCGCTGGCTAAGGAATTGGGCGATCGCCAAATTACAGTCAATGTAATTTCTCCGGGCCCAACAGATACAGAACTCTTCACTGTCGGCAAAACCGCCGAACAAATACAAAGATTTACCCAAATGACTGCTTTGGGAAGACTAGGAAAAGTTGAAGATATTGCCGATGTGACGGCTTTTTTGTGCAGCGAACAAGCCCGGTGGATTACCGGACAAAATATCCGCGTTAACGGCGGCATCGCCTAAAGTAACGGGGGGCGGGTTTATAAAGATTAAAAACATCAGGAGAAAACAACTGTGAAAGCTGCTTACTACGAACAAATTGGCAACGCCAAAGATGTCCTCAAAATTGGCGAAATGGATGTTGCCGAATTGGGTGCAAATGAAGTGCTGATTAAAGTACACGCATCCGGCATTAACCCCTCCGATGTCAAGCAGCGCAGCGGTTGGGGCGGACTCACAATGCGACACCAGCGAGTCATTCCCCACAACGACGGTGCAGGAATAATTGAATCAGTAGGAGAAAGCGTGCCGCCGTCACGAATTGGCGAACGTGTTTGGATTTATGAAGCTACATTGCCCCGCCGATTTGGTACGGCGGCGGAATATGTGGTTGTACCCAGCGAACAAGCGGTTTTTCTGCCAGATAATACAGAATTTGTAGAAGGTGCTTGTTTGGGAGTACCCGCAATGACAGCTCACAATTGCGTTTTTAAAGATGGTGCGGTTACGGGGAAAATAATATTAGTTGCGGGCGGCGCGGGTGCTGTTGGGAATTATGCGATTCAATTAGCCAAATGGGGCGGAGCAACTGTAATTGCGACTGTAAGTTCGGCGGAAAAAGCAGAAATTGCCAGTGCTGCAGGAGCTGATTATATTGTCAATTACAAAGCCGAAGATGTGGCGGCGCGCCTCAAAGAAATTACGAAAGGGGCAGGAGTCGAGCGCGTAATAGAAGTTGACTTTGCTAGCAATTTGGAAACTAATTTAAAAGCGCTAAAACGCAACGGCACGATCGCAACTTATGCTTCGGATTCGGATGTAACGCCTCAAATTCCAGTGTACTCCTTAATTTACAAAAATCTTACCGTTCATTACGTGCTAGTTTATGTGATGGACAAAGCAGCGCATCAACAAGCTGCAGAAGATATTACAACTTGTTTGAAAGCGGGAGTTTTGCGCCACGTTATTGCTGGGCGGTTTGCTTTAGAGGAGATTGCCACCGCCCACGAAATGCAGGAAAGCGGAAGGGCGATCGGGAATTTGGTCTTAGTTGTTAATCATTAGTCATTAGTCCTTATACCAATTTAATATGAAGCTGCATAGAATAGGGCTTCAAGAATAAAATTGTAAGATGACAACGAACTAATTTGCTC
>NZ_JAUBPR010000062.1:0-37758 GCF_036700845.1 Microcoleus sp. S13_C5 | reverse complement strand
TTTTAAACTACGACTCATAAACGCACCATACAAGCTATCTCTCTATTATATGCAACTTCACATAAAATTGGTATAAGAGGCTAAGAGATCGAGGAAGTATTTAACCCGGATTTAGCATAAATCTTCAGTCCTCATAGCGAAGACTTTAGCTTTGAGGGAGGCGTTTAAACTCCTGCCCGATCGCAACGATCGCCCGCTTGGAATGGCCGAAAGTTTGACTATTAAGCGGTTTCAACCGCCGAAGAAACTGCAACAAATGGTGACAGAGAAATAGAGCTGTGTTAGAACAGCTATCGATCGACCACCCAAGCTATCTTAGAAAGGACGCTAGCGAAAGCACAGTCATGGCACCTCCCACTAATCCAAATCCAGCGGATTCATCTGCAAAACAGTCTCTAGAGGCTGGGCTAGCAGCTTTGAAACAGCAGGATTACCCCACCGCGATCGCCCTTTTAGAATCCGTTACCCAAACCGCAGCTAATCAGCCGTCGGGAATCCGCGCGCAGATGGGGTTGGTGGCTGCGTACAAAGCAACCGGTAATGTTAAAGAGGCGATCGCCCTGTGCTCTTCCCTCGCCAAAAGTCCCAACTCTCAAGTCAAAACTTGGGCCGATCGCGCTTTAAAAGAATTAACCCCCCCTCCCCCCCCAAAACCACCGGAAAATAAACCAAAATCCGCAGAAACTCCCCCGGAAACAGGCTTTGTCGCCTTTGATGCCGGAACTGAATCGCCCAAAAAATCGATTGGGGGCGATCGACCGACCGCAGATAAAAAAACAGGATTTTTACCTTTAGAACCGACTGCCGCGCCTGGAAACGCCAAATCGCAACCGATTTTCCCGCCACCTCCACCCCCCACAGGCCAGACTTCTGAACCGGGAAACTCGACCGAAACCGCACCCGATACAGAAATTAGCGGCGAAAATAGTTCCGGTTCCCCAACAGATATCCCCGGAGTCGCCAGCCCAGATACTTACCAACTCACTTGGCGCGAAGCAGGGCGCGCGAAAAGCCCGCGCCCGCTCAAACCGCTGAAGTTGCTGGAGTTTCGGCTGCAAGCCGTTGCAAGTGCGATCGCCCTATTTTTCCTAGCCCGGTTTATCCTGCAATTCCTGCTGACAAACACTAATTCTCTGTTGGTTCAGCTTTACATATTCACTAGACTGCCTATTTTCGCGCCGATTCAGCTTTTTTACCGCGATCCAACTCCGTTTGTTCAGATGGTATTTGGATTGCTTTTGGCCTCGTCTCCCTGGCTGATAGACGCGCTGCTGAAACTGTTTTGCGGCATCGAAACCCTGCGCGGGTCGGTTTTATCGAAGCACAGCAAGGAAGCTAGCCGGGTACTGCGAAGCTTTTGTACGAAGCAAAATATGCCGGTGCCGGTGCTGAAACTCTTGCCGCTGAATGTTCCTGTAGCTTTCAGTTACGGCTGTTTGCCCCGTTTTGGTCGGATTGCTGTGAGTCGCGGGCTGTTGGAACAGTTGACGGATGATGAAATTGCTACTATTTTCGCGCGGGAGTTGGGCCATATCTCTCACTGGGATTTTGCGCCGATGTCGCTGGCGCTGCTGGTGATTCAGATTCCTTACCTGATTTATTGGCAGGTGGCGCACTGGCAAGAGCGGTTGTGTGATTTAATGACGATCGAGTTTTTGCGTTCTGCTGTTAAATTTGTGGCCGCTGCAATTTCTGCTACCAGTTACGGGATTTATAAGTTGTTGCGCTGGCCGATGTTGTGGCTGTCGCGCAGCAGAGTGTATTTTAGCGATCGCACTGCTGCAGAAATTACGGGTAATCCTAACGGTTTGACGCGGGCTTTGTCTAAAATTGCGATCGGCATTGCTGATAATATCGAGCAGCAAAAACAAACTAGCTTTTTCCTCGAAAGTTTCGATCTATTGTTACCCGTAGGTGTTGGACAAGCTGTAAGCCTTGGTTCTGCTGCATTACACGCGCCGCTAGAACAGATTTTGCTGTGGGATGTCAGCAATCGCGAGCGCAATTGGTTGACGATTAACCGCGCGCATCCCTTGCTGGGAGAGCGTTTGAAGCTGTTGGCTCTTTATGCTCAATTCTGGCAACTGGAGACAGAGTTAGATTTGGCAAACGCGGGAGTGCAAGAACAACCCAGGAAAGGAAAATTGTCTCTGTTTAAGTCAATAATCGAATTTAAAGACTCAAAACTATTTTTACAGGGTGCGCCGTTTTTTGGAATTCCGATGAGTTTGGCGATAGTCGGGGTGCTTTGGCTGATTGGGGGGATTTTTTCGAGGACGAGTATTTGGCAGTTGGATTGGCTTTGGGGCGATCGATCTATTCTTTGGGGCTGTTTGCCGATCGGATTTAGCATCGGTACTTTGATGCGGATCAATTATTTCTTCCCGGATATAATACCGCGAGAAACCGCTTCGCCGAGTTTGCCGGAAATTTTGTCAAATCCCGAGAGTTTGCCGCTGGATGCTGAACCGGTGCGGCTGGAAGGGCAACTTTTGGGTCGATCGGGTATGAGTAATTGGCTGGGACAAGATTTGATTTTGCAAACGGCGACGGGTTTGGTGAGGTTGCACTATGTTTCCAGGTTTGGCTACATTGGCTCTTTGTGGCCATTTTTGTTCAAAGAGACTACTCGCCCTAGCGATTTGATCGGAACATCTGTTGTGGCGACTGGTTGGCTGCGCCGGGGTGCTACTGTGGCGATCGACCTTGAAAGTCTCCGCAGTCAAGGAGGGAGGGCCAGTGACAGCGGACATCCGATTTGGTCTGCGGTTTTGGCTTTTGCTGCTGCTATTTGGGGCGCATACATCATTATCCAGGGCCCAAGGTGAGGAATAGTTGTCCGATTGTGGCGTGAATTGCCAACAACGCGCATCCTCGATCGGTTTTGAGTTAAACAGCGGATGGGCGATGTTCTCGCTGCTGGTGGCGCAGCCTAGTATTCATTGGTGTCAACGTAACGCCAAACCTAGTACCTGTCTGCTGTTTGACGATTAGGGTTCGATCCCCCCTAGCCCCCTTAATAAGGGGGGGACAAGAAATATCCTCAAAGTCCCCCTTCTTAAGGGGGATTTAGGGGGATCTAGACTCAGGTAAAAACGAGATTTATCAAGGGTTTTAGCCTTAAGTTGACACTAATGCCTACACTCTTGTTCCCTCTTGTCTCTTCATTCGTAAAGAAAAGTTGCTTTTTTGCCAGCGGTCTGTTACATTTGTTTACAGGAATTGGATTGAACCAAACAGCGCGATAACTTCAGTTGGCTAAAATCCCTTAAGGCATTGCGTAAAAATTGTCAACATCCCAACACAGCAAGTACAGCCAGCCGCTTGTCGGCTGTTTTTTTTCGACCGCTATTTTTGCTGTGCGGGATGAATTCTCAAAAGTGATTCAGATGTGGTTTCCGTTAAATTCAGACTGAAATCTTCCTAAATAACTAGCTCTGTTACCAAGGCTGTGATACCTTTAAAGAATGCTCGGACTCTGCCGGGCCCGATTTAAGGGATACCGGGTAAGTGAGTAGTTCTCAGCATTAGGAGCGAGGTAAGATTACTGGCTGAAAAAATGTTAGCCATTTTATCCATCACTGTATTAAACTGAATACTGGCATTCCGATCGCTTACAATTGACATCCTTGGACATAAATTTCTAGACGGCGCTGGCTATAAACATTCTGAATCAAAACCGGAAGCAAGTAATACAGAATAGCCAATAGCCTAAACATTTGAGTGATGACTAAAAGTTTACACAACAACCTGAGATTTAAAAGCTCTCTGCATCGGCGGTTAAGTTCCGGCCTTATCAGAGTAAATCATCTTTTTGTTCTAAAAGATGGGGGGAGCTGTCAAGGTTGGTGGGAGGAATGCGCCAATTCTCGGGTTATGTGGTGTTTGCCTGAAGTCAATATTCAGTTGACTTCAGGTAATTCTGTTCGAGCAAATTAATTAAAATCCAAGTCGGGAGGAATTTTTCATGTCTATTCGTCTTTATGTTGGCAATCTACCAAAGGAACTCGATCGCCTAGAATTGCAAGAAGTTTTTGCACCGGAGGGTGAATCTGTTACCACCAAGGTAATTACAGACCGCAAAACTGGTAAATGCAGAGGATTCGGTTTTGTGACTGTGCTAACCGACGAACAAGCCGACCAAGTTATTGAGAAATACAACGGCTTGATGTTCAAAGAAAACCCGCTGAAAATAGAGAAGGCATTGCCCCGCTCTAAGGGTAAATCTGAAAAGGGCGAAGACGATCAACAGCAGTCGCCGCAGTCACCGCAGTTGGTGTCGGCGTCGGCGTCTGTCCCTATGCCTGTACCTGCGCCGCAGCAACAGCAGCGCTCGTCGGCTCCTCCTACCCAAGGTGGAGGCGGTTCCAGCAAAAGCAATCGCCGTCGGGGTGACAACAACAAGTCTCGCCGCAATCAGTCAGCAGCAACAGTGTCGAGCGCTGATTCCGGCTCAGTGCAGCCAGACCCGCGCTGGGCGAGTGCTCTGGAAGAACTCAAGCAAAGATTGGTGGAAGCTCAGACTACTAATTAGTCGAAAATGGCGGCTAATTGCTGCTGTCTCTCGACTGTGGTTGACTGAATGTATCTGGAAGTGCGATCGAGAATGGGTCAAAAAACCCTGTTCTCGATCGCACTCTTTTATGGTAAAAAACCTCTAATATCTAGCAGTGCGGTAAAATAACCGCGATCGGCCAAGTAATGAAAACTCAAGTCTTCACTACCAACCAGTTTGATTTTGGTCGATCGAGCGGACACGATGTCATATCCTGAGAATGGTTGGCCAAAAAACCCCGTTTCTATGAAAATATAGGGTTAAGCAGCGAGACATCTAGAAAGAAACCAGGTTTTTAGCCCCCCTAAATAATTCCTGCTTATTCGATCGGCCCGAATTCAATTGTCTCAATAAACTCAAAAATCTTGTTCATAATTCCCTCAACTTCAGACTCCAGGGAACCCAATTCATCCCCCTCGTGATAAATACGCTGACAGCTTACGGTGTAACAAAAATCGTCAGCAATAAAAGCCATAAGTCCCCGGTAAGCATCCAACCGAGTCAGAGGGCCATCGTTTTCTTGCACGCTGATAGTTGCACCCGCAGGCAAATCTAAAACCACGAAATAAGCTTCTTCATCTTCTAAATATTCTGCGTGGAGTAACTTAGAATTGGCAACATTAGCAAGAATTGCCTGAGAAACAAAATTGTCGAGAAAAGACTTGAGATAAGCTTCCTCGCCAACCGACTCGATAGTTTCTTCCACTTCACCAGCAACAGGGAAATAATCAATTTTCAGCAAAACGCCAAAGTCGTCAGAAAATGCGACACAGCTTTCTTGCTCATCAATTTTACCGCCTCGTTCCTCGTCAACTGGAATGGGAACGCTAAAATTGCCTTCAGGAGATACGTACCATGCCCCATCGAAATCAGACTCTTCGCCCTCTACTTCCGAGTAAGCAGCAGTTACATCCTCAATAATTTCTGCTGCTTCCTCGTCTTCCACACCTAATGCTTGCTGGAATTCCTGAAGAAAAGCCTGGTGCTTCTGAGATATTTCGCCATCTGCGACAAACATTGCTGCGGTTATTGCAAAAGTATCCAATACTAACTCATCTGGCATGGATTCCCAAGCAGTATTAAATAATGCTCCTAAACCATCTTGGGCGACAATACCGTCGAGTTTTTGAAACATTGCTGACATATCATCTTCCGAGTATTCAGCAAATATTTCTGATTCCCAAAGTATGCTTTCTAAGATATCAGCATCCGTATCAGGGGAATTTGCCTCCGCTGCGACAAGTGCTACCGCTGCTACAGATTCTTCTAAAGTCAAGCTTGCTTCGGATTGGTCTTCTGAATTGAATATTTTATCAAACTTGCCCACAGGTTTTGCCCCGCTAGTGTTTAGTTTTGCTATTCATAGCAAATTTATGACATAAAAAGATAGTAGTCAGGGATACTATGCGCGCTGGACACGTTGCCGTGCCGTTTCCTTACAGATATCGCACCCGACACGGCGCCGTGTTGTTTCCCTACAGATATCGCACCCGACACGGCGCTGTGCCGTTTCCCTGCCGATATCGCCTATTACCAAGGACTGCCAATGATAGTAAATCCCGCCCAAAACTTCGGGTGAGAGAAATCTGCATTTGCTACTTTTGGGGCTTGATTAATGTCGATCGCGCTTTCAGTTCCCCGCAATTGACCGTTTTTAACTAAAATTTGTTTGTGAATCATTGCCAGTTGAGCTTTTCTGAGCGCTTCAGCTTTAATTGGCTGCGATCGCAAAGTGCCATAAAACTGCGTCATCAGCGCTAAAGTGGCGACATCCTTAAGCCTGTAAGGTCGATCGCCCTTAAATCCTATAGTCGTGGACGCATCCAAACAAAAAAAACCGGGTTTTTTGCCATTTTTGCTGTTAGTCAGCCAAATAACACGGCTCCCGCGCCCGCAAATCTCAGCTTACAACCCTCCACAGCAGCGACTAATCCAGGTAGTTTGACAGTGAATTCTACCAATACTATTCCCAATGACATCTTGCTAAACGGCGGTTCAATTCCAACGATGAACAGCTTTAGCGACATTGATGATGACATTCTCATCTACGACTCAAACAGCTTGTTCACATCTTTAACCAGAGCTCAAACTCAGCCAATTCTGTCTTTCTTTGCAAGCCGCGAGTTTGAGTGGTGCGATCGCTCCTACTGCTAATCCTTCTGGTAATGAATCTGACCTCTTACTCAATGCGAATCCGAGTCCCATTCAGCTACCAACAAGTAGCGATTTAAGTGGCACTTCTACCTTGTAGTAATTGTAGATGTGGTTGAGGGCGATCGAATCGATAAAAACCCGGTTTCTTGAAGAAACCGGGTTTTTTGCAGTTTTTGCGGTTTGTCATACCAAATCCGGGTTAGCTATTGTCGCGATCCATGGTATTGTGCGTCGCTCGTTCTAACGTTGCTGTTCAGCGGCTGCCAATAACCTTTCGTGCCTAACCCGATGACGTTGATTCGGTCGGGTGCAAGCGAGTTGTTATGCGGCGGAACTAGCAGGCTTTATGCCTTTGTTTTTAGTAGGGAAGCAATTTCAATCATTAATTTTCGGCGCTCTGGCTGCATATAATCAAGATTTGCTGACCAGTTCAAAATATTTATAATTTCTGCTGATTTACTGGGAGCAAATTGATTGTTTGTTACCACTCTTCTTAGTGCCAATAAAGCAGCGTATTGAGTGTAGGGCATCTCCATAATACCAACTGCTCTAGAAACTAACAAATTTATATACTCAATTGATGTGTTCCACTCAACGTGCTTGTAAGCAGACAAACGCTCTCCCCCCTTCTGGCTATTTAGTCTTTCATAAACAGGAAAATTTATAACTTTAGGAATTAACGTCCACATTGTTGAGGAAATTTCGTGCATTAATTTTGTGCGGTTATGTCCATACGGCATTTCATCTCTAACCGTATCGTAATAGCCAGCCAATTGATCTATCCGCTTCAATGCTTCCGTTGAATCTATATCGCTCGCAGGATCAACTAAAGCTATGGCATCTCGATAGCGTCCCTCAAGCTGCTGCTGCGTTTCCTGAGATGTTAGATTTATAGCCCCAATATCTGATATTTTTTCTTCGTATTTTTCTGATGCTTCTTGAACACCGTATTTTAGTTTAATTCTCAGTATATTAGTCTCTATTTCCTCAATGCCTTGTTCGCGTAACCAATTTAAAGAACCTTGCACTTGCGGAATTTGAGAAAGAATCCAAGGAAGTAAAATAGGAAGCCAAAAAAGAAAGACAAGAACTAAAGTTGCCGATGTCACCTTTAATTCAACAGAAAAACTCCAAATATTGCTGTTAATTTTATCCGACTTAAGAGAAATACTGAGTACGCTTAATATGATTAAGATAATGATAGTAATCGAGTATTTTTTTCTCAAAGAAGAGGAAAGACCCGAATTGATACTCAATCGCTCATCTTGATTAATCTTTCGATTTGAATTTCTATTCATACAATACCACACCACACTTTGCACTAGCGATTTAACTTTGAACAATCTGAAGGCTTTCTACTCTACCTTAACTCAACCAATAAACCACCCCGATCGCCCTATCGGTGAAAAAAAGTGACATGATTTTGTAAAAACTTGTAAATGGTAAATTGTCGAGCTAGAGGAAAGAGTGATCGCGCGTACTTGCAACCTTGAGGACAGCTACAACTCATCGATCGTCACCAACCCGCCTTCTGTAAACTGAATGGCAAGTTCTTGCTCGTCCAGCAAGGCAGTTGCAAGCAATGATCGCCTTCCTGTCGCAATGACAAGGACTTCTGGCTCTTTACCATCCCAAAGGACGATCGCTCCGTGAAGTGGTAGCAAGACTTCACTATTATCTGCCAAATTTGCGGGAATGTCGTGTCTAAAGGTCAAGCCCATCAATGAAACAGCTTCTAGAGGAAGACACAATTCCCCAGTGAAGCCTGTATCTATGACGAACTCAATAGGGATGCTTGAGCCATTCGGTAGCAAGAAAGTCAGCGTTAAAGTTCCGTGTCTATTTGTCACAATCCCAGACAGAAATCACTTGCAGACAGGCTCCATGACACCACCAAATGAGACAGCAACGTTATATCCAATACGAATACCAAAGAGTCGGGCGTTTGGGTGCTTTTTGCTGAGTTTGCGGGATGCTTGCAATCCAGTTTTATCGACTTCATAATCACCTGTCTCAATGTCGATGATGATCATCTTGCCGATGTTCTCTTCCATCTCGACCTTTTGGCGGATGTTGCTTTCGTACAATTGCTTTGCACGTTGTGCAACTTCTTCACGGCTTAAAAGGATTGCCTGCATATATTGACTCCCGCTCGCTACGCTTTTCTGTGAGTCGTTCTATGATAGCGCACGGACAAGCAGGGTGAACATTGCGGTTAATTCAGTAAATTTGTTTTATTTTCCCAAAAGCAACTCTAACCCATAATAAGATGTAACGGAAAAACCTATTACTCTTGTGACCATAAAAAAGGAAAAACCGATGACCGAATATCAATTAACGCCTGCCAAGTACCACCACGTACAAGTAGTTGTTTTCCTAAACCGCGTTCACTTAGAAAACTATAAAACTCCTGATGCAGCATTAACAAAATTGCTAGAACGTTGTAGTCCACACCCAAGGTAAAAAACCAGGTTTCTTTCGTCGTAGCGCGTAAGTCCTGTACTGAATTAATCACAAATGTAAAATCTTGTTACAAGTAAGTTGACAACACTGACTAAATCTATTTCCACTGACTACAATTGGGAAAAAATCATTGTGTAGGGGAAATTTCATGCAAAAACTAACTAGAATTTTATTCACTACAGCTTTAACCCTAAGTATTTTGTGTTCTCCCACAGCAGCTTTCGCCAAAGCAAAAATTCAGATAGCCATCCTTTTAGATTCTAGTAATAGCATGGATGGACTGATTGACCAGACTCGTACTCAACTTTGGCAGATTGTTAATTTTTTAACTAAAGTAACCAAAGATGGCGAAGTACCAGATTTAGAGGTTGCTCTGTACCATTATGGTAATGACAGCTTACCTTCCTCGGAAGGTTTTGTCAGATTATTAACCGGATTTACTCCTGAATTAGATTTAGTTTCCGAAAAGCTATTTAGTATCAAAACCAACGGCGGTCAAGAATATGCTGGGTGGGTAATTCGTTCAGCAATGCAAGAATTAAACTGGAGTAAAAATCAGGAAGATTTTCGCGTGATTTTTATTGCGGGTAATGAACCATTCGATCAAGGCCCAATAGTTTGGAATCAGTCGGTCACTCTCGCGGTTAAAGGAGATACTCTCGTTAATACAATCTACTGTGGTTCAGCCGAAAGTCAGGAGCGAAGACTTTGGGCATCAGGAGCAGAGTTAGCAAAAGGCAGTAGCTTCAACATTAATCAAAACCAACAAATTGTGGTAATTAAGTCTCCTTACGACGACGAAATTTCTACTTGGAATACTAAACTTAATCAAACCTACATTCCCTACGGTAGAGAAGGAAGAATCGGACAACAACGTCAGGCTGTTGAAGATAGTAATTCTGGCACAAGTTTTGCTTCGCGTAGTGCCTCCAAAGCTTCTGACTACTATGATAATGCTTCTTGGGACTTGCTGGATGCTCTCGAAAACGGAACAGTTAAACTAGAAGCAATATCAGATGATAGTTTACCAGAAATCATGCGAGGGATGACGCTAACAGAAAAAAGAGCATATGTAGCTGGAAAGAAAACCGAAAGAGAAGCGATTAAAAAGACGATCCGCGACTTATCTCAAAAGCGTACAGCATATATTGAACAACAGCGCCAATCTAGTACCAATAGTGGGGAAAATACTCTCGATCGCGTAATGATTCAGAGTCTCCGCCAGCAATTAGCCGCTAAAGGATTCAAGCTTAATTAAAAGAACGCAGACGAAATTTCATCTGCGTTCATCTGTGTTTATCTGCTAATCTGCGGTCAAACAAACTCTTAATCTAACTACTTCGCAGCAGGTAAAGACAACTGAGGCGAAGTTTTAGGGTAGCTTCCATTCACGGGAATCGCATCCGGTTCCTGCGAAAGCAAAAACTCACGAATTACCCTAGCAACTGCTCTTTGAGCTAAACCGCCGACTACTTTCTGCCCCATATTCTGCACTTCGGGTTTCACCAACAACTGCGGAAGTAGCTGCAATACTTTCATCGTGTCAAAACCGGGAGTTGATTGCAAAATATCCCAAATCCGCTTGATGTGTTCTAAGTTTTTTTGTTCAGTCGGTGAAACCACAGGTTGATTTGCCTTGACTCCAAACCATTCGCCGACGACTGCTTTGGCGTTAGCAAAAGCATTGCTCGAAAGTGTGTCGAGACTTTTGACTAATTCGAGGACAATACGATCGCGAATGAAATCTCCTCTTTCGGAAAATAAATATTCTAAAGCTTGGTTCAAGATTTTGCTGACATCGTAATCCTCGCTCTCGCGGGCATTTTTGAGCAAGTTTTCTAAGCGGTTCCAGCGGAATTCGCCTTGTTTGAAGAGCAAATCTTGCAGGGATGCTCGCAATTCCGGTGCGGGGTCGCTCAACAGCCGTTTTGCAACGTAAGGATAAGCTTTGCTCAACACTTTGAATTCGGGGTCAACGTTGATGGCAATGCCTTCTAAGGTGACGAGCGATCGAATAATCAAAGCATAGTAAGCTGGAACCCGGAAAGGATATTCGTACATCACCGCCGAAAGTTCGTCAGTAATGCTTTTGAAATTGAGTTCGGCAACGCTAGCACCTAAAGCATTGTTAAATACGCTAGCTAAGGCCGGGATAATGGGCGTCAAATCGGTGTCTGGTGTTAAAAACTCCAACTTGACGTAATCTTTTGCCAAACCTTCAAAGTCGCGGTTCACCAAATGCACCACAGCTTCTAACAAGCCGTATCGCTGATAAGGTTTCACTTCGCTCATCATCCCGAAATCGAGATAAGCCAACTGACCGTCAAGAGTTGCCAAAAGATTGCCGGGGTGCGGATCTGCGTGAAAGAAACCGTGTTCTAGCAGTTGTCGGAGAGAACACTGCACACCCACTTCAATTAAGTAAGGAGCATCGATTCCTTGAGCTTTAACGGCTTCTAAATTCGTAAGTTTGATGCCGGTGATCCACTCCATTGTTAAGACGCGGCGGCGGGTATATTCCCAGTAGATGCTGGGAACATAAATGTCTTTGATGTGGCCGTAAAGTTGGGCAAACCGTTCGGCATTTTGACCTTCGTGGGTATAGTCCATTTCTTCGTAAATGCGCTCGCCCAACTCGTCCATAATGCTGGCGAGGTCACTGCGAATTATTTTGAAGTTGTTTTGTGCCCAAACTGCAAGACGCCGCAGGATGTAGATATCTAAGCCGATGTTTTCGGCTAAACCCGGTCGCTGGACTTTGATTGCGACTGTTTCTCCGGTTTTGAGTTTCCCTTTGTAGACTTGTCCGAGAGATGCTGCTGCGATCGGATCGGGGCTGATTTCTGCGTAGATGTCTTTGGGGTGGGCGCCCAATTCTTCTTGGATGAATTGATATGCTACTTCGTTCGGAAATGCTGGCAATTGGTCTTGCAGCGTTGTTAGTTCTTCTAAATATACTGGCGGTACTAAGTCGGGCCGTGTTGAGAGTGCTTGTCCGATTTTGATGAAAGCTGGGCCGAGTTGGGCCAGAATTTCTCGCAGTCGGACGGCGCGACGCTTTTGGTTGGTGGCGGTACGACCTGTTTTGCCGTCGAACCACACACTGAAGGCAAAGCTAAAAAATGTCCAAACAACGCTCGACAGCCTTCCCCAGACTTGTAGAGGTCGATTTCGGTACAGCGCTGCGATCGCCACTGGATCGTACCGAACAGCATCTCCGGCCAACTCGAAAGCTATGTCTCTGGCTGATTTGAGCCGATCGTCCGTTACGACATCCGTCTCTAGTGATACTGGTACTGCTGGCAGGGGAATTGTATTTGCATCTTGGAGATTGCCGAGTACAGCCTGAGTCCCTGAATTTACATAAGTTTGCGGGGAGGCTGGCGATACTGTCTTGACATTCATAAATCAGACCTAGTGTGAAGCATTGTAAATATATTGTAACAATTTAAGGAAGAAGACCCTTCTTCCTTCTTATATACTTAGTCGCCGCTGGATCTTTTGAGTCGATCGCGAAGGCCTGATAGTTGCGATTGGCTGCTGACTGGCGATCGAGGTTGGGGCATTTCGGTATCGGGCCAGTTCGGTAAGTCGTGACAGGGACAGAACTCCGGGGGCATTCCGGTTTTTTTGAACACTACGGGCATAGCGCAGCGCGCGCAGGGACTGATTTCCCAAGCTGGTGTCAGCAGTTGGGCAATTGTTTCGTTTGTGCCTTCCAGGTAACAGTCTCCGCTTTCGGGGGAAATGATTTTTTGCCAGCACTCTTCAAATTCCTGGCTGTAGCGATCGCCCGCATTTACCAATTTGGGCAGCAGCGCTTCGGAACCGTTGCGAATTAATACTTTTTTGCCTAACTGAAACCAGTAAGCAATATATTTTCTTACTTCACTATCTGATGCCATAAGTTTTAGTCAACCCTTCAACTAATTGATTATTTTAGACTTTTAATTTGAAATTAGCGCTCTTTCTTAAGAGACATTTTAGCTTTTACATACTTTCAAAATTTGGCTATTCCTCATGTCAAATTGTTGGGCGGTTCCCCCTAAAGAGTATGTTATTTGACTAATTTATGTGACTCTTGAGTTCTCCATCTTAGTTAAAATTATACCTGAGTTTTAGTTAAAATTGTCCATCGGGAAACCGAGATGTTTTCTCTCTTATCGATCGCGACTCCGGCTGTTAATTTTTCGCTACGGGCGGCAGCGGTGTACCCAGAGCTCTTAGATCCAAGGCATAACCTCCGGTGGCGAGATAAACATTATCGGCGATCGCCCCGATGTGGCGCACGAGAGTGCCGAGGCGATCGCGAAACAGCCGCCCCGCCGGATAAGCAGGCACAACGCCCCATCCGGTTTCTTCCCCTACCAAAATTACATCAGCCGCCGCCGACTTCAAACTAGCTAGCAAATCTTGCTGCGTAGTCGCCCAAACAGCCGCTTCTTGTTCCAAAAGATTTGCCGTCCAAGTTCCCAGGGAATCAATCAACAAGCAATCTGAGGGCTTGCTGGCCCGCACAACTGCCGATAATTCGATCGGCACTTCTAGAGTTGCCCAATCAACTGGACGGCGATTTCGGTGCTGATCGAGGCGACGAACCCATTCCAAATCCGTTTCATCAACGCGACCGGTAGCCACATAGATTATTTGTTTTCCCGAACCCGCCGCCAGAGTTTCGGCCCATTCACTTTTGCCGCTTCGGGCCGGCCCAGTTACTAAGATTAATTGTCTCGATGTGGTGGGTTCTGAGTTACTCATTAGTCATTAGTCAGCAATCATTAGTCAGCCGTCACATACAAAGGATTAAACACAATTATCCATTACCAATTACCCATTACCCATTACCCATTATGATTTAAACAGCCAACTACCAAATGCTTTTTAAGCGATAATAGCATTGATGAGACAATATCAGAGTAAGTCGATCGAGAACCCCCGTATTTCCCAAGCTGTTATTTATGCCAGATCATCCTCAGATATCAGCGATTATTTGCACCCACAATCGCGCCGCCTATTTAGGTGGGGCAATCGACAGCTTGCTGGTACAGGATTTTCCCGACAACTTTGAAATAGTAGTAGTGGATAACGCTTCTAGCGATTATGCAAGTCCCGAAAGTTCGACTTCGCGCACCCGCGAGGTGGTAGAAGCAAGACAGGGCGATCGGCGCCTCAAGTACGTCTGGGAACCCGAAATCGGTCTGTCATTAGCCCGGAACACCGGCGCTAAGCAAGCTCGCAGCGAAATATTAGCTTATCTCGACGACGACGCTATTGCTGAGCCGAATTGGCTCAGGGTGCTGCACAGCGCCTATCAAAGCAATCAAAAACTCGCCGTAGCTGGTGGCAAAGTCAATTTGCTCTGGCCGGATGGAGTCAGCCCGCCCGAATGGCTGTCAGCGGGATTGGCCCAGAACTTGGGAGAATACGATTTAGGCAATACTTGTCTGTACGTGACTGCTGCCGGTTTGACTCCCAGGGGTGTAAACTACTCGATCCGGCGCGCTTTTCTCGAACAAATTGGCGGCTTCGATGCCAAACTCGGTAGAGTCGGCAAAAAGTTGCTGTCAAATGAAGAGTTGCGGACCACAGAATTAGCTTTAGAGTTAGGTTGGCAAGTAGTTTATCTACCGGAGGCCCTGGTGCTGCACAATGTCGCCGCAGAAAGGCTCAACAAAGCTTGGTTTCTAGAGCGCGGGTGGTGGCAAGGCATCAGCGAGTGTTATCGCGAACAATTGTCCGATCGAGCCGGTATTGCTCAGCTTGGGCGGGGGGGTGAAAGAATCTTGAGGGGTGTCTGGAAATCTTTTAAATATATTAGAGATCCAGGGCTGCGCTTTGAAAATTTCGTTTTTGCCTGGGGTCAAATCGGTTATTTGAGCGCAGCCATCCGCGGCCTGATTTTTGCACCGAAATCGACCAGCAGGCATTAGGCTATAGGCAATATCCCTCGCTGTTCAAGTCGTCGGCGCGGCTGTGCAGATCGCACTTCATCCACCAAAACTCGACCGCATTCAGGTTCAAGCACTCGATTATGACATCTAGTTCATCCAAGATTCCGGTTTCAGTTCTCATTCCGGCAAAAGACGAAGAACTTAATCTACCTGCGTGTCTGGCCAGCATTGCCAGGGCGGATGAAGTTTTTATGGTTGATTCCCAAAGCAGCGATCGCACGGTAGAAATTGCCATCAGCACCGGCGCAAAAGTAGTGCAATTCTACTTCGACAACCGCTGGCCGAAAAAGAAAAATTGGTCTTTGGACAATCTGCCCTTTCGCAACGAATGGGTATTAATTGTCGATTGCGACGAGCGCATTCCGCCGGAACTTTGGGACGAAATCGCGCAGGCGATCGAAGACCCCAATTTTGACGGCTACTACCTCAACCGCAAAGTCTTCTTTTTAGGCCAGTGGCTGCGTTACGGCGGCAGATATCCAGACTGGAATTTGCGTTTGTTCAAGCATCAAAAAGGACGTTACGAAAATCTCGGCACTGAATCCGTCCCCAATACTGGCGACAACGAAGTTCACGAGCACGTCATTTTAGCTGGTCAAGTCGGCTACTTAAAAAATGACATGATCCACGAGGATTACCGCGATTTATTTCACTGGATAGAACGGCACAACCGCTATTCAAATTGGGAAGCTCGCGTTTATTACAATATTATTGAAGGGCGCGACGACAGCGGCACTATTGGCGCTCACTTATTTGGAGATGCCGTACAGCGGAAACGATTTCTCAAAAAAGTTTGGGTGTGGCTGCCTTTTAAACCCATGCTCAGATTTATTTTATTTTACTTCATTCAGTTAGGCTTTTTGGATGGAAAAGCTGGCTATATTTATGCAAGGTTATTGAGTCAATATGAGTATCAAATTAATGCAAAACTTTATGAGTTGCGCTGTTGTGGCGGTCAGTTGAATGTGGCCGAATCTCAACCGCCTCTGTCGCCGCCAGTAGTTATCAGTCAGGAGACAGAAGTTAAATTGCCATAAGAGTATCTGTGGTTGAGAACCGATGAAGAGATGTTATTTGATGAGTTCTTCGAGGGATGGAAAAAGTAATTTTTCTGCGCTCACTTTTTCGCAGTCGCAAGGCTGTTGACTTGCGGATATTGCTGATACTTTTCCCAGCAGCAATTGGATGCTTTCGATTAGCAATGGTAGAGTTAATAAAATTATTGATGCTGAAACCAGCAAGCTAATCAAGCCGTCAGCCCAATTCCAGTGCAGCCACGCGACGGCGATCGCCGCTAAAATTACTCCAACCGACGAAAATATGTCGGCGACTGCGTGCAGAAACGCGCTTTTGAGATTTAAGTCGCCGTGACAGCAGGAATGCAAGCAACAAGCATTAATCGAGTTGATGCTTAAACCGACTATGGCGGTAATTAACATCGGGAGCCCTTCTACTTCGGGAGTTGGGGACTGCAAACGGCCGATCGACTCGGCGGCAATCCACAGGGCGATCGCTACTAAACTGATACTATTAATTAAAGCAGCAATGATTTCTCCTCGTTCAGGGATTGACGATTGTGCGATCGTACAATCTATGGATTTACTTTTGCGTTTGACTGAGGAGTACCAAGTGGCTGTCAAAGTTATTGCTAAAGCTGCTACATCTGAAAAAACGTGACCCGCATCTGCTAATAGGGACAAACTATGAGAATTAAGTGCGGCGATTAACTCTGCTACAAAAAAGCTGCTAAGCAGTACCAATGCTGTTTGTAAAAGTCGAACTTTGCCAATTCTGGGATTTGTATTCTCGCATTGTGCGATATCCTTGGCGTTTTCCGAGTCAAAATTGTCCCTAACTAGAAATGTCATGCAGCAGTCCTTAAGGTTAAACTCGATTTTAAATTAAACATTAAATTAACTATCAATGACCGATTATATACCAAATCCGAACCAACATCCGGAAAATTTGATCGCAAATTCCCCAATTTCTCAAATAAACGATCGTCCAATTAGCGACAATCAGCCAAATATTTTAACAGGGGAATCTTTGGTTGATTTGCGCCGCTACGATCAATCAAAGTTCGATCGAGGAAAGCCCAATTGGCTAATTTTGCTTTGGTGGTTCGTCCAGGCGATCGCATTTCCTCTCACTCCACACCCTTTTAATCGCATCAGAAGGGGGTTGCTGCGGTTATTTGGAGCGAAAATAGGTCGGGGTGTGATCATTCGCCCCACCGCTCGTTTTACCTATCCTTGGAAAATTGAAATCGGAGACTACAGTTGGATCGGAGATGATGTTGTATTGTACAGTCTCGATCGAATTGCGATCGGCAAACACTGCGTCATTTCTCAAAAAAGCTACCTCTGCACCGGCACTCATGACTCTCAAGACACAGCCTTTCGCTTAATAACAGCACCTGTGATCATTAATAACGGCGTTTGGATTGCCGCCGACTGCTTCATTGGCCCTGGTGTAGAAATCGGTGCTAACGCTTTAATCGGAGCTCGCAGCAGCGTCTTTAAAAATATGCCTGCAGGCTTTATTTGCACAGGAACACCTTGTCGTCCCCGCTGTCAGCGAGAAATTAACCAAAGTTCGTAAGAGATATTACACCAGGAAACTAAGCAGCTTTACAAGCATGCTGCCGAATAGGAATTTCAATGACGAATTCTATTCCCTTTCCTAATCCAGGCTGGCAGTATAATCTGCCCCCATGCTTTTCAACGATAATTTGGTAACTGATAGATAACCCCAACCCAGTTCCTTTACCGATGGGTTTGGTGGTAAAAAAAGGGTCAAATAGTTTCGGTTTTAAAGTTTCGCAAACTCCCCGACCGTTGTCACTAATATGAATAGCCACCCAATTCTCATCAATTACTTTTGTAGAAATTTGAATGCGGTTCGGGTGTTGTTTGATTTCTGCAAAGGAACGCTGCTGATTCGATTCATCTAAGGCATCAATGGCATTGGAAAGAATATTCATGAACACTTGATTTAATTGTCCGGCATGGCATTCTACTGGTGGAAGCTGACCGTAATTTTTTATTAGTTCAATCTCAGGATGCTCTGGTCTTGCTTTTAGACGATGATGCAGAATGGTGAGTGTACTATCAATCCCTTCATGAATATTTACAGCTTTCACCTCTGCCTCATCTAGGCGAGAAAAGATTCGCATAGACTTGACAATCTCCTGGATGCGCTGCGTTCCTAAGTTGATTGAGTTAAGAACTTTAATAAAATCTTCCTCCACAAATTCTAGTTCTATTTCATCCATTGCTGCTTGAATCCGAGGGGTGGGATTTACATAATCTTCTTGATAGAGATGTATAATTTTTAGTAAGTTATGAGCGTACTCTTGGGCATAACCCAGATTGCCAGAGATGAAATTTATAGGGTTGTTTATTTCATGAGCAATCCCAGCCGCCATTTGCCCTAAGCCGGACATTTTCTCGCTTTGGATTAACTTAAGTTGCATTTGTTGTAAATCTTCATAGGCTTGGCTAACTTCTAAAACTTTTTGCTCCAATAATGTATTTTTTTCTTCTAATTTGTCAGCTAGAACATGAAGCTTTAAATGCAGCTTGACGCGAGCTAATACTTCCTCCTGTTGGAAGGGTTTGGTAATATAATCTACAGCCCCAAGCTTAAACCCCTCAACTTTATTTGCCGTATCCGAGAGAGCAGTCATAAATATAATGGGAATCTGTTTAGTTTCTGGATTAGCCTGTAATCGACGACAGGTTTCAAATCCATCAATCTCTGGCATCATGACATCTAGCAAGATTAGATCCGGTAGAGCATATTTGACTCGCTCTAGTGCCATTTTGCCAGATTTCGCAACCCGAACTTCAAATCCTTCTTGACTTAAGGCATCAGATAAGACACCTAAGTTAGCTGAATTGTCATCAACTATAAGAATGGTACCATTTGCTTGAATTTCAGAATTCATAAACCTTACTTGTAGGACTCAATAAACGTTAAAATCTCTTCGTCTTGAAAGTCCTTTGCCATTTGATGCAATCTTTTAGCAAAGGGAATGTATTTGGGATCTATTTCTTCAAGTAATACCGCCTGCTTAACTATTTCTAGGAAATTTCCTTTCATAGCTAACTCGTATAGCATTTCCATTTCTTTAGCTGGCGGGGCAATTAGCTCATTCGTCTCTGAGGCGATCGCCAGTTGCTCTTCCTTAGCTTCATAAACCCATTCCAAATCCAGATACTGTTGTAATTTTTGTAGGAGTTCTGTTGCCTGAATAGGTTTGGGAATAAAGGCGTTGCCTCCTGCCTCTAAACTTCTGTATTGATCGGTTTCAAATACGCTGGCAGAAGAGACAATAATCACGGTGTCTTGGAAATTTTCCGATTCTCGAACCCGCTTAATCACCTCGAAGCCATCTAGTTCGGGCATTAATAGGTCGGTAACAATTAAATCTGGCTGCACCTCTAGAATTTTTTCCCAGCCTTCCTGCCCATCGTTTGCTTCAAACACCTCAAAGCCGATCGGACTGAGCAAATTATTAATTACCGAACGGTTAGCCCATTTGTCATCAATAACCACAATCTTAGGTTGGCGGTCTTTGATGCCGATAATCTGCCCGTGATGGTCGATTTGAGACGTTTTCACCCATTCATCGGCTTGAGGCAGACTAACATCAAACCAGAAAATACTGCCAACATTCATCTCACTTTGAACCTGAATGGTACTGCCCATTAGTTCTACAATCCTTTGGCTAATTGCCAATCCCAGCCCAGTGCCCTCCGTCTGCCGTCTGCGATCTCCAACCTGCTCGAAGGGCTGAAAGATAGCTTCGAGTTGCTCTTGGGCAATGCCGGTACCTGTATCGCGTACTTCAAAGCGAATTTTTCCTTCTGTTGCAAAACTGACTATAAAAGTAACACTGCCCTCATCCGTAAATTTAATAGCGTTGCTCAAAAGATTAAATAACACTTGTCGCAAGCGTTTTTCATCCGCACGAATACCGATCGGGAGTTCGGGGCTGGATGGAAAATGAAAGTGAATTCCCTTAATTTCAGCTCGGATGCGACACATTTCTGCTACACCTTGCAGGAACGCCGGGAAATGAAAATCAGTAGGCATTAGTTCCACTTTCTGTGCTTCAATCTTCGACAAATCGAGAATATCATTGATTAACGTCAGTAAATGAGAACCGCACTGATAAATGACATCAATGCGCGATCGCTCTTCTTCATTCAAGACTTTGGAACGCTGAAGAATCTGCGCGTAGCCCATAATGCCATTAAGCGGAGTCCGCAATTCATGGCTCATGTTGGCAAGGAATTCACTTTTGGCCCGACTTGCTGCTTCTGCTGCTTCCCTGGCTTTTGTCTGTACGATTTCTGTTTGTTTGCGATCGTGGATATCGATGGAAGTGCCAACCCACTCCCGGATGCTGCCATCTTCATTCAGAATTGGCACCGCTCTAGCTTGAAAATAACGATAGTTTCCATCCGCTCCCCGGAGTTGATATTCTATCTCATACAGGCTTTTCGTTTGCACTGCTTCGTTCCACACCTGAACAGTTAGTTCGCGATCGTCCGGGTGGATTGTATCTAACCAGCCAAAACCAACCACCTCCTCTACGGTTTGTCCGGTGTAAGCTCTCATACTCGGTGTATCCTGGCATCTTCCTTCAGCATCCGTTATCCAGACAATTTGGGAGATGGCAAGGGTTAGCGAACGATAGCGTTCTTCGCTTTGTTTGATAGCATCTTCCGCTTGTTTGCGATCGTGGATATCGGTGCAAGTGCCAATCCACTCCCGGACGCTGCCATCTTCATTCAGAATTGGCACCCCTCTAGCTTGAAAATAACGATAGTTTCCATCCGCTCCCCGGAGTCGAAATTCTATCTCATACAGGCTGTTTGTTTGCGCTGCTTCCATCCACACCTGATTCGTTCGTTCGAGATCGTCCGGGTGAATTGCATCTAACCAGCCATAACCAACCACCTCAGCTTCCGTTTGTCCGGTGTAAGCTCTCATACTCGGTAGATCCGGGCATCTTCCTTCAGCATCCGCTGTCCAGACCATTTGGGACGTAGCAGCGATTAGCGAACGATAGCGTTCTTCGCTTTGTTTGATAGCATCTTCGGCAAGTTTGCGATCGTGGATATCGCTGCAAGTGCCAACCCACTCCCGGAGGCTGCCATCTTCATTTAGAATTGGCACCCCTCTAACTTGAAAATAACGATAGTTTCCATCCGCTCCCCGGATTCGATATTCTATGTCATACAGGCTTCTCGTTTGCACTGCTTCCATCCACACCTGATTCGTTCGTTCGCGATCGTCCGGGTGAATTGCATCTAACCAGCCCAAACCAATTACCTCAGCTTCGGTTTGTCCGCTGTAAGCTCTCCAACTCGGTAGATCCGGGGATCTTCCTTCAGCATCCGCTGTCCAGGCAATTTGGGATGTGGCAAGGATTAGCGAACGATAGCGTTCTTCGCTTTGTTTTAAAGCATCTTCCGCTTGTTTGCGATCGCTAATGTCATTATTAATTTCCAGTTGGGCACAAGGCTTTCCTTCCCCATCGCGCTGCAATGTCCAGCGACTTGCCACTATAATATGCCGACCGTCACGGGTGGTGTGCTGCAGTTCTCCTTCCCAATTTCCCTGCTGGAGAAACTCCGCCATTAAGGTTTCTAACGGTTTAGGAAAGACTGTTTCCAAGAATGTGTGAATGTACTCCCCGACTACTTCCGCTTTTGTCCAACCATAGAGCTTTTCTGCACCTTGGTTCCAGTAGATAATGCGGTCATCCATATCGCGAATAATGATGCCATCGCTGGCTAAGTCCAGCATTTCTAGCGTTTGACGGAGTGTTTGCTCGACTTTTTTGCGATCGGTAATATCTCGTGTTGTGGCGATGATGCCGAGGATATTGCCATTAGCATCCCGCCAAGGAGCTTTTGTCGTTAAAAAGGTTGTAGGGGTTTCATCATCAGCAGAGATTTCTTCCTCGTAACTCTCAGTGATTCCTGATGCCATGACTTGGCGATCTTTTGCCATAATTGCACGGGCACTATCAGGCGACATTAATTCTAAATCATCTTTGCCGAGGATTTCCTCAATTGGCTTGCCTAAAAAGTTTGCCACATTCGAGTTAAGGGCAACATAACGCCCTTCTCGATCTTTAACAACAATGATGTCTGGCGTACTTTCCAAAATAGAGTTTAGCAGTGCGTTGCGATCGCGCATCTGGGCTTCAGCTTGTTTGCGATCGTTAATGTTTCGTGCTATGGCGATAATACCTAGAATATTGCCTTGACCGTCCCGCCAAGGGGCTTTTGTGGTTAAAAAATAATTGCTGCTCTCACCATTAAAAATTTCTTCTTCGTAGGTTTCAGTAGTGCCTGCTTCCATAATCTCGCGGTCTTTTGCCATTATTGGAACGGCGGCCTCCGGGGGCATGAGTTCCGAATCATCTTTACCCACAATCTCCTCTATGGGTTTACCGTCAAAGAAGGAGTTTGCCACAAAGGAATTAAGGGCAACATATCGACCTTCCCGGTCTTTAACAACTATTATGTCTGGCGTACTTTCCAAAATAGAGCTCAGCAAGACGTTGCGATCGCGCAGCGCAGCTTGCTGTTGGCGCAGAGCTTCTTCAGCTTGTTTGCGATCGGTAATATCTGTATTAGTCCCAACCCATTCCCGAATTGAACCATCCGCGTTTAGAAGTGGTACAGCACGACAACTCATGTAGCGATATTCCCCGTCATAGCGACGCATACGGAATTCAACTTCATAGAGCGATCGATTAGCAACAGCAGTTGACCAGGCAGTGGCAACTGACGAGCGATCGTCTGAGTGCATTTTGTCTAGCCAGCCCCAACCCTTGTATTCCTCAAATTTTTGTCCCGTAAATTCACTCCAACCGGGTTGCTGGGTAACGAATTCGCCCTCAGCACTCGTGTTCCAAACAATTTGAGCACTAGCTTCAACCAGAGAACGAAATCGTTCTTCACTTTGTTTGAGGGCATCTTCTGCGATTTTGCGATCGCGAATATCCCGGGTAATAGTGGCAATCCCTACCGGTTCATTAGTTTCTGGATGATTGACCAAAAATAGGGTGTAGTCTACCGCAATGGGTTGACCTGTCACGAAATGTCTGAAGCGAAAATCACTCCGCCAAACCCCCTCTTGCATCAACGTAGGCATGGCACGCTGCTGTACAAAGTCCAGATCTTCTGCCATAAAGAAGTCGGTAATGTGTTTGGTTTTGGCTTCGTCCAAACTATTGAGCCCCACCAAATCCAGACCAGCCTGATTCACGAGTATAGGGTGACCATCCATTGAGGCAATGCCAATAAAATCACGGCTATTCTCGATCGTGGTAGCGAGCAATTGCCGTTCTTCCTCTGCTTTTTTGCGATCGCGAATATCCCGCACAATAGTGGAGATAAACTCGACTTCGCCCGCTTCGGTTTTGTGGACGATCAAAACCTGGGACGCTGGAACTTCTTGCCCATCGCGTGACAAAAACAGCATTTCACCAGCCCAGCTACCCTCTCGTAAGGCGGTTGGAAAGGCTTCGTTGTGGAATTTTGCCCTTACCGAGGGAGCTAATACAGAATCTATAGTAAACGGCGATCGTGCTTCCTCTGGGGACATCCCCAGCATTTCCTGTCCGGCTTTGTTGAGATAGACGCTATGCCCAGCCGCATCAGAAACTCCTACTAAGTCGGAAGTTGCTTCCAAAATTGCCGTCAGTCGTGCCTGCTTTTGTTCTGCCCGCTTGCGATCAGTAATTTCAATTACAATCCCACCAATACCAAAAACGAGACCATTTTCATCCAACAAAGGATAATAAGATGCTTGCCAGTAGCGCAGGATGCCGGGTTCTTTCGGCGTTTCACCTGCTAATTCATAGTCGAGAATGGGCTTGCCCGTATCCAGAATGCCTTGCAGCATTGGTTCCACAGTCGGAGCCAATTCTGGCAGCACTTCACGCACTGACCTACCAATATGGTCTGCTACGCAAACGCCATTGGTCTGGGCCAAAACTTCGTTAATTTGGACATACCGGAGTTGGCGGTCAAAAATCAGCATTCCGGCGTTGGCACCTGCAAAAAAAGCGTCGAAGTGAGCCTGTCGCAATACCTGTGCTGTTGTGCTCTCTTGCTGTGGCGGTTGGGTTTTCTCTGGTGGGAATTTGCTCATGTTGGCTCGTGCATTTCAGCTATAATTCTAGAACTTCTGTCCAATTGTGCGATTGCAAGGTTTTCGTTTTCTCCTATTTGGGTACCGAAAAAACGTTCAGTAGGGCGACCATTAAGTTTTCAATCGGCGATATATGTATCCCTTGCGACACTATTTCCCTTAATTCTTCGGATGTATCGTCAAGTATTTCTATTACTCATCAATTCTATTCCTAATCAATCCTATTGGTAGAACATTGGTGACAACATAAGCTAGGGAAGCGTTTGTCAATCAGCACTTAGGCTCAGCATTTACTCAGATTGGGGGTCGAGAACTTAGATTTGGGCGATCGAGCAATCATGCCTCGCGCCATATTTATGCCCACCCACCCCCAAATCGCCAATTTTCTACTCCTAAATAAGCAGTATTTCCGTAAATTTACGGATTGACAAATGCAATTAAGTTATAGTTAAAACCCCGGTACAATGCCAAGTATTCTTGGAACGTTATCAATTTTAGCTAGCTCGGTTAAATTTTCACTTAGATATATACAAAACGGACGCTACTGGCAGAGTAATAGCAATATCTCTCCCACCAGTTAAAGTCATTGTAATACTTGGATATTTGACTTGTCCACTTAAAGAGTCATTGAATAATCCCTGCTTAAGTTGATAAGGGGACTTCAAAAAAAAAATTAGTGGAGAGTATGATAAAATCGAATCGAGTTAATGTTGACTAAAGTTAGCAGAGCGATCGCTTCAATAATAGATGAGTCGGCTATCGTATGGCGAAAAAGTGGCACACTAACCGCAGGCTTGCGAAGACCAGGTATCTGAAAAATGGGCAATAAGGATAACTGGGTAGTATGAGGAACCACATCTATATGTAACGACTTCACTTTTTTCACCCTAAAAACAGGTTAAAATTTATGATAACGAGTTCAGTATTTTATTTTTACATTTGGTACTGAGGACTTTATTTTTTACTACTCCCTTAAAAAATGACCACACAAAAAACTTTAGAACCTGAATTTCAATTAAATACAATACCCGAAGAAGTATTGACACAGCTATCGCAAATATTTACCGCTACCCTATTTAAAATAGGTGAAAATCCTGTATCCTTGCAGTCACTGGTGGAACTGATTGTATTGTTTATGGGTATCCTGCTCATAGCACGGTTTTTTACAAACTTTCTTAAGGAAAGCTTGCTTGTAAGACTGGGAATTGACGAGGGAAACCGGGAAGCGATCTCAGTAATTATTGGGTATTTAATAGTAGCTTTGGGAGTAATAGTCGCCATCCAAAGCATCGGCTTCAACCTCGCTTCTTTTGCAGTAGTTGCGGGGGGATTGGGAGTCGGCATTGGCTTCGGCATCCAGGATTTAACAACTAATTTTGTCAGTGGCTTAACGCTGCTTTTAGACAGACCTGTGAAAGTCGGAGACTTTGTGGAATTAGAAGGATTAATGGGAATCGTAAAAAAAATATCCATTCGATCGACCATCATCCAAACCACTGAGGACTCTAGCGTCATAGTTCCCAACAGCAAAATGATTAGCAACAAAATTGTTAACTGGAGTTACGAAAACTCGCTACTCTGTCTGCGAGTTCCCGTAGAAGTAGCCGAGAATAGTAACCCGCTGTTAGTGACAGAAACTCTGTTAAATATTGCTTACGCAGAAGCTGGAGTATTGTACGAACCGAATCCGAAAGTATTGTTTGTCGAGTTTGGTGATGATAGTTTTAAATTTGAACTTTTAGTTTGGACAGACAGACCGACTGAGAGAGAAATAATTAAAAGTTCTTTAAATTTTGCAATTGAATACAATTTCCGACAGCAGAAAATCGAATTTCCGTTCAATGACAGAGAAATTTATTTGCAAAATCCCGAAGTTCTGTTGTCAATGTTCAACAAAAAAGAAACTGCAATTGACCTCCCGAACAGTTACTCGGAAAATGAGCAAAAGCCCTCAATTTTTGCAGAGAAACTGAAAAAGCCATCGTCCCTTAGCTGTTTGCTACGAGAGGTAGAATACTTTGAAAATCTGACTGATCTCGAATTGCGGCAATTGATTGAAGTTGGATACCGCAAACGGCTGCGATCGCAAGAATATTTGTTTCACGAAAACGACCCCGGAGATGCTTTTTACATGATTCTTTCAGGATCAGTAGAAGTTTTTGTAGAAGCTATTAACAAACATCTGAATAACCTCGGTAGTGGTCAGTTTTTGGGGGAGCTTTCTTTAATGTTGGGAATCCCCAGAACGGCTTCGGTAAGAGCTTTAGAAGAAACAATTTTGTTTGCCATCAATAAAGAAGGTTTCCAGAAAGTTTTAACTGAACGACCGGATTTATCAGAACAGATTATTAAAGAAATAGTCAAACACAAAGAAGAACTTAGCGATAGACAGCAATTATTGCGACAAATGGAATTGGTAGATGCAGCAGAAGAGGATGAAAATCCTGTAGAATGGGTGAGAAAACGGCTAAAAAATATATTTAGTGTTTGAAATAATTTCTATGACGCGATTTATTCACGATCTCTTTGCCAAAGAATACCTGGAAGAATTGCTTTCGCCGATCGGAACGGTGAATATCGGCCGCGATGTGAGTTCCGAAGTTCGAGAAATCGATGTTTACTTCACTCCCAGCACCGCCGCAATTACCGAATACTCAGAAAGCCTGGGATTGTTGGGAAAAATGGCAAGCACGACTGCAATTTTTGAACCGTTTCGCAATCCGGCAAACGTCAGCGAAATTTGTAGCTGTCTGGGCAAGTTATTGGACGTGCGAGGTGAATTGGAGCGAAAATTTAGGAGAGAAAATACTCGCTATGATGACGCTCAGTTACCCAAACTGTGGATTTTGATGCCCACAGCATCGAAAGCAGTGGTAGATAGCTTTAATGCGATACCAGACACAGAGAATTGGATGCAGGGAATCTATTTTTTTGGTGAATCTTTGCGGACTGCAATTGTGGCGATTCACCAGTTGCCAGAAACTCCAGAAACCCTGTGGTTGAGGATTTTGGGCAAAGGGGGAGTGCAGCAAAGGGCTATTTCCCAATTAAGCGCTTTAGCTGCCGACGATCCGTTGCGGATTATCGCGCTAGAATTGCTGTATCGGTTACAGTCAAATTTAGTAACGGATGCGCCACAAGAATTAGAGCCAGAAGAGCGGGAGTTAATTATGGCCATTGCACCACTTTTTCAACAACAAATACAAGCAGCACAGCAACAAGCTAGAGAAGAAGGACTCGAACAAGGACTCGAACAAGGACTCGAACGGGGACTAGAACAAGGACTCGAACGGGGACTAGAACAAGGACTAGAACGAGGCAGACAAGAACAACAGCGCTTAATCTTAGAAAACTTTCTGCGAGTTCGATTTGGAGAATTAAGCCCGAAAATGACGGCTTTTCTATCTCCAATATCAAAGTTGGCGGCGGCGGAATTTACAGTGCTGTTGCTGGCAATATCGATGCTGACAGTCGATGAAACAGGGCGCGAAGCAGCGGTTAAATTGTTAGCTGAAAGTGCGTTGCAAATACGATCGCCTGAATTGGGCGATATTCTGCCTACAGCCGTTACTAATTTATTGGCATTGCCTGTGGCCGAATTGACATTGTTTGTAGAACAACTGTCGCAGTTATCGGCTGAGGAATTGAGGGAACGGTTAGGAAAAACACCTGACTAAAACCTGCGATCGCAGCCATAAAGGGATCTCGCTCTTTATGGCATTTAAATCGTGCTCAAATAAAATTCCTAAATTCTGTCGATCGCACTTAGGAATTGGACTGCGGGCCTAAAATCAAGTGCAGCAGACCCTCGATCAGTCGATCGCGCTCCATTGGGATAATATCTTTGCCGTGCATCATATGCTGCGTTAACTGAAAATATACCAGCGATCCAATAAAAATCCGTGCCGTTGCCTCCGGATCGGGCAATTTTAACTCTGGATGCGATGCCAAATATTGAGTAAGCCGCTCGATACCCGGTTTAGCTAAGTTTCTCACAAAAGTCTGCGCTAGATGGGGAAAACGCCCGGACTCCGCAATCACTAACCTCACAAAATTGAGAAATTCAGGTTCCTGCGTCACCTGCTCTAATAGAGTTGTGGCAACGAATCGCAGCGCTACGGCCGGTTCTTCATCTAGAACTGTAAAATTGACTTTTTCTCGCGCCAGCCCCTGTACCAAAGCCACGAATAATCCTTCTTTATCTGCAAAATAGCTGTAAACAGTGGCTTTGGAAACTCCGCCCGTCTTCGCTACCTTGTCCATACTCGTCCCCGCGTAGCCGTGGGCTAAAAATTCTTGCATCGCACCTTGCAGGATTTGCTCGGTTTTGTCACTTGCTGCTGCGCTGTCTGGTTCGCTGGGTTTTGTCCTGGCCATCGCTTGTCTTTGTAATTTTTTGCTTGGGGTCTTGACATCATTATACTGAACGGTTTAGTCTTAATAAAGAACTAAACAGTTTAGTTTTATTAACCTAAATGATGAGGTGTGTCATGGTACACCAACCAACAGCCGACGGCTTATCCTCAAATCCATCCCTAGTTAAACAACTCCTAGTTGTGGCAGCAGTAGCAACCCTGGCCGCAGGAGGAACCACAGGCTACACGATCTGGCGATCGCGCATACCCGATCCCAATGCAGTAGCGGCAGCAGCAGCCGTCACAGCATCCCAATTAACCACAGTTACAGCCTTGGGGCGACTGGAACCCAGAGGAGAAGTAATTAAAGTCTCCGCTTCCGGTACGGCGGAAGGAAACCGGATCGATCGACTCCTGGTAAAAGAAGGAGACAGGGTGAAAACAGGCCAGGCGATCGCAATTTTGGACAGTCGCGATCGCCTGCAAGCCGCCCTCGACCAAGCTCAAGAACAAGTGCGCGTCGCCGAGGCAAATCTAGCAAAAGTGAAAGCGGGAGCCAAAAACGGCGAAATCCAGGCCCAGAAAGCCACCATTGCCCGCTTACAAGCCGATCGCAGCAACGAGATCGCAGCGCAACAGGCGATCGTCAGCCGGCTAGAAGTCGATCGCAGCACCGAAATCGCAGCGCAACAAGCCACAATTGCTCGCTTGAGGGCCGAACAGCAAGGGGAAATTCAAACTCAAAAAGCCGCAATTGCCCGCCTACAAGCAGAACTCCGCAACGCCCAAAGCGAAGATCAGCGCTACTCGCAACTCTATGAACAGGGAGCAATTTCCGCCTCAACTAGCGACAGCAAAAAACTAGCCGCCGAAACAACTCAACAGCAACTCAACGAAGGAAAGGCAAAACTAAATCAAATTCAGGAATCCCGCCAACAGCAAATTAACGAAGCCCAAGCCAAATTGAATCAAATTCAGCAATCTCGCCAACAACAAATTAACGAAGCCCAAGCCAAACTCAGCCAAATTCAGGAATCTCGACAACAGCAGATTAATGAAGCTGCGGCAAATCTCGATCGCATCGCCGAAGTGCGTCCCGTTGACATAGCAGCCGCCGCCGCCGAAGTCAGTTCCGCCGCTTCGGCAGCCAAACAAGCCAAAGCCAATCTGGATCTAGCTTACATCCGTGCTCCCAGAGACGCGCAAGTCCTGAAAATTCACACGCATCCGGGGGAAAGGGTAGGAAACGACGGCATTGTCGAACTCGGACAAACTCGCGAGATGCTGGCTGTTGCGGAAATCTACGAAAGCGATGTGGACAAAGTACGCCTCGGACAAACCGCCAAAATTACTAGCGATGCTTTGACTGGCGAATTGCGGGGAACAGTCGAACATATTGGTTTGCAAGTGCAGCGGCAAAACATTGTTAACACCGATCCTTCTGCGAATATTGATGGTCGAATTGTGGAAGTAAAAGTGCGCTTAGATGAAGCTTCCAGTCAGAAAGTAGGTGGATTAACCAATTTGCAAGTCAAAGTGGCGATCGGAGAAATTAAAGAGTAAGAAGTCTTAAACCGCAGGGTCGCTTTCTTCAATCCAAAATCCCAAATCTAAAATCCTATGCTTGGACTCATCCAACCCTTACAACAATTAAGACGCAGAACTCCCCTCGGATGGCTGCAACTGAGTCATGACAAAGGGCGAATGCTCGTTGCAGTAGCAGGAATTGCCTTTGCTGACGTTTTGATGTTCATGCAGTTAGGCTTTCAAAATGCGCTTTACACCAGCAATACGCGGCTGCACCAAACCTTGCAAACAGACTTAGTTTTGATTCACCCCCAAGCGAGAAATTTGATTAATTTGTCTTCCTTCCCCAGACGTAGATTGTATCAAGCAATGAACGTACCGGGGGTGAAATCAGCCGAGCCGCTTTACGTGAAAATTGCTAACTGGAAAAATCCCGAAACTCGGCGCGAAACGTCGCTGATGGTGGTCGGTTTCAATCCCAATCACCCTGCGTTTGCGCTTCCAGAAGTTAACCAAAATTTGAGCGCGATTAAATTGCCGGATACTGTGCTGTTCGATCGAGCTTCTAGGGGAGATTACCAAGGAACGATCGCGCAAATAAATCAAGGAAAGTCTGTTAAAACAGAAGTCGAGCGGCGCCGGATTACCGTCAGCGGTTTATTCACAGTTGGAGCATCTTTTGCCGCCGACGGTATTTTAATGACTAGCGATCAAAATTACCTGCGCTTGTTTCCCAGACAAAACGCCGCGAGTGTTAATGCCGGATTAATTCAACTGCAACCGGGGGCTGACCCTGTGGAAGTTCAACAAGTTTTGAAAGCATACTTACCGGAGGATGTCAAGGTATTAACCAAACAAGAATTTATCGATTTTGAGAAAAACTATTGGGCTAAGAATACTGCTGTCGGCTTTGTGTTTAATTTAGGCGTCGCGATGGGTTTTGTAGTTGGTGTCATTATTGTTTATCAAGTTCTCTCAACCGATGTCAGCGACCACATGGGAGAATACGCTACTTTCAAAGCGATGGGCTACCGCAATGTTTATTTACTCGGCATCGTTTTTGAAGAAGCTCTAATTCTTTCCGTCCTCGGTTTTTTGCCGGGAGTAGGAGTTTCTTTCGGACTTTATTCTTTAACTCGCAAAGCTACAAATTTACCACTTTATATGACGCTGCTTAGAGCATTTATAGTATTACTTTTGAACGTGATTATGTGTACTATTTCGGGAGCAATTGCCACTCGCAAACTGCAAGCAGCCGATCCAGCAGATATGTTTTAAGGGAAAATCAAGAAGACAGTCGGAAGGCTCAAAATCCTGGTTATAAAACCCTTTATCAGACTGGGTGGTTGAAACCTTCCCTACACAAATGAAGTCGGCCTCCAAAGACTAAAAAATAAAGGGGTATTAAACCCAGATTTGGTATAAATTAGTGACTATAAACATATTTTTTGTAATTTTTCTGTTCTTTGTTTGTCTGCATTCTCTGCAACGAAAGCGATTTATTTTTAAACCTCAAACCTCACACCAATAAGTTATGAACTCTACTACTCTCTACCCAACAACCAACCCATTACAGATTCCTGCACCTATAATTTTCGCGCACCAACTCGACCACTACTTCGGTCAAGGTCAACTGCGAAAACAGGTACTTTTTGATATTAATCTAGACATTAATGCAGGTGAAATCGTGCTGATGACGGGGCCTTCCGGTTCTGGAAAAACCACGCTTTTAACTTTGATTGGAGGACTGAGATCCGGTCAATCGGGAAGTCTCAAAATTCTCGGTCAAGAAATGTGCAAAGCGAGTGCAGACCAATTGGTAAAGGCGCGGCGCCAAATAGGCTATATTTTTCAGGCGCACAACTTGCACCGCAGTTTGACGGCGCTGCAAAACGTGCAGATGGGTTTGGAAGTTCACGGGAATTTGTCGCGTTCTCAAATGCGCGATAGCTCTGCAAAAATGCTAGAGTTAGTAGGGCTGGAACAGCGGATTAACTATTATCCAGATGATTTGTCAGGGGGACAAAAACAAAGAGTTGCGATCGCCCGGGCTTTGGTCAGTCAACCGCAAATTGTTTTAGCTGACGAACCAACAGCCGCCCTGGACAGCAAATCCGGTCGCGAAGTGGTGAATTTGATGCAGCAACTTGCCAAAGAACAGGGTTGTACTATTTTGTTAGTAACCCACGATAACCGAATTTTGGATATTGCCGATCGCATCGTTCACATGGAAGATGGAAAATTAGCCTAATTTTTAAATTTCCGAAGAATAGACATCACCCATAACTCCCCCATTTTCAATTTTGGATGTCAACATTTAATCCAAAATTGCCAAACCCCAATCTAAACTCGTCCTGGGACTATTCACTAATTGCTAACAACTAATCCTTGTCGGTAAATCCCCAAATTTTGCAGGTACATTGCTTCGAGTTTGGGCATCGAGGATTCCACAGAACCGCCATAACGCCGAAAAGAAGGCCAGATGTAAGCGAGTTTTCTTACTGCGGGCTCCAATCGACCCGCTTCTATATCTTCTAAGGCACCTTTTTCTCGGATTAACTCTACAGCTACAAGGTCTTGATTTTGGGGGCTGAAATCGCTGATGCTAAATTTTTTGGCAAATCTGTCCCAAGTGGTGCTGAGAAACTGATATCGCCCCGCTGCGTCGGAACACAGCTTTTTGCCATAGCGGCGGCCGCACCTCATTTCCCTGGGATGATCTTGAAAGCTGACAAATTTCGTGCCGGTGTACAGGGTGCGGTAGCCGTCGGGGCTAGCGGTTCCTTCGGCGGCGGCAATCGTGTCGAGAAAGGCTTTCACTCGACGTTCCGGGCCGATGCTATCGAGTCTGCTATCGAGTCTGGACTCTGGTGAATTCAGGGTTGCAGTTTCCGGTGCTCGATCGCGATCGATGTTATCCTCTCCTTTGTCTGGTGAATCGAGGGCCGCAACTTCCGGCAGGCGTTTCGGGGTGGGTGAGCTTTCTGCCCAGACTGATTGTCCCCACAGTCTCGGCGTCATTCGACCTAAGAAAAAACACAAACATATTAATAAACTGCACGAAAGTTTAAAACGGAGGCGTTTGGACACTTGGCTGCGCTGCCGCACCGGCCACCCGTGCAGGGGGATGACTGGAGGCAAGATTCCTGTTTGCTGGCCAAAGGCGAACAGCGATTTCAGCGCTAGCAAGGTTTGCTTGTAGAAACCGGGTGCAAGTTTTCGAGATCTCATTGCTGCAGCGAAAGTCTCGACATCAGTCAGAGTCACTTCTGCCAGCGGTTTTTCTACAAACAGCCGAAAATGGTTGGCCGCCTGCCAGCTAAAGCGCTTGCTACGGGGGGATTTGCGATCGACCCACAGGCGAATTAGCTCGATGTCTGAAATGGGTTGCAGATGGCTTCCCAGATGTTCTGGCGCGTACAAGAGTACCTCCTGATATCACTTCTAGTTGAAGGTTCCCACTTAGAACGGATGAGTGAAACAGGGATCAAGGGAAACTGGCTTCAACTATACTAAGTGATACTACTAAGCGCTCACCGGGTCAAGCTCAAGGGCCGATTGTTCGAGCAGTTGAGTGTAAAGTTGACCGAGTTGGGAGGCGATACCGTCCCAACTGAAATAGGTTTCGACGCGCTTGCGGGCTGTGTGTCCGAGTTGCTGACACCATACTGAGTCAAGTAACAAGCGATCGATCGCATCGGCAAAGGCTGCTTCATTTTTCGGCGGCGCAAGCAAACCTGTTTCTTCGGGCACTACAGTATATTTCAGCCCTCCCACGTCGGAGGCGATTACGGGGGTGCCGCAGGCCATCGCTTCAATGGCGACTAAACCGAAGGGTTCGTAGTGGCTGGGAACGACGCACACATCGGCGGCGGCGTAGTAGCCGGGGAGAATGTCTCTGTTCAAGGCGCCGGGAAAACTGGTAATGTCGCTCATGCCGACTTCTTCAACGATGCTGCCGATACGATCGCGCTCTTTGCCATCGCTTTCCCCCTCACGCCACCCGCCGCCAATTATGAGTTTTAAATCGGCTTTGGGCACCGCCGACAAACTGACGGCGCGGACTAAAGTTTCGATGCCCTTGCGGGGGTCGAAACGGCCGACGTACAACACGACTTTGGTTTCGGGGGCTATGCCCAAGTGGCGGCGGGCGGTCGATCGGGCGATCGAGCCGAACCGTTCAAGGTCGGTACCGCAGGAAATGATGTCAATATTGCCTTTTGAGGAAACCAGAGACCTCATGTGTTCTTTTTCTTGAGGGCTGGTAGCCACCACGCGATCGGCTGTTTCCAAAAGTGTTTTTTCGACTTGCAGCCTGGTTTTGGCAATCATCGGAATTGTCGAAACCGACTTGTATTTAATGGCTGCCAAAGAATGATAAGTGTGAACTTGCTGCAGGGGTTGCGATTTTTTCAACTCCATTCCCACCCAAGAAGACAGCCAGTAATTCGTGTGAACTAAGGGATATTGAAAGCCTGATTCTAACTGAAACTTCTGAAATTCTTGAACAAAGATTGGTAAATATCCGTAGAGTTCGTCGCGGGGAATAAATTCTTGTGGCCCTGCTACTAGCCGAATTGTCCGGCAATTGGGACTGTGCTGTACAATCCTTGCTTGTTGGCGATCGGATGAGCGGGTAAACATATCAACTTGCCACCCCTGTTTAGCCAGAGCTTCCCCTACTTGACGCACGTAAACATTTTGCCCGCCCGCTTCTTCTTTGCCAATTTCCACAGCGGGATCGCCGTGTACGGAGATGAGAGCGATGCGTTTTTTACTTAAGGAAATCATGATTGTTTGCCAAAAATTAAAAATATTTCAGGAGAAGATTGAAAGTGCTATTTTGGCTGCTGCGCCGCGACTGGAATCTTCTAGCTAATTTGTATTAAAGTGAAAATGCGGGATCGATAAATCATCCTTCAGGGATAAGTTGCCGGGAAAAATTGACAGACGACTTCCTTCTGCTGACAGAGACGTGCAGCAGCTCAAACTCTAGATAATCTAAATGGAAATAAACGAGGGTGAAAAGAATTTTCCCTATTCTTGCCTGTGTCAAACTCGCACATTTTAGCCATATCTAACTAGAGCCTGCTTTCAGCTTGCTGCTAGAGATGCGAGGTCAGCAGAAGGTAGAATTTTACCCCTCTGAATAAATAAGTAGGGCTTTCGAGAAAGCAGAAGTCGGTCGTCCCAAAGACCGAATGTTACAGGGGAAGCGAAAAAAAAGCAAAGTTATTGCATTCAAAATTTTTCTTTCTTCCGCCTTGCACCTTCTGCCTTTTTCCCTCTTCCTTCTTGCTTATGCTGTCAAACCCGGAGTGCGAGTTTAACCTCAAATTTCGCGTTTGTCTAATGTTAAGAGTTCTTCCGATGTTTGCGTGCGGAGGATTCCCCGTTTTCGCTGTTGAGGATATTGTTTCGTGAACCAGGCATTCTGGAGCCGTATCGGTTAGTCCAAACTTGGGTAAACTCGGCACCTAAGAAGAGAATTTGAGCGGAATAATTAATCCAAAGCAGGATAATCACGAAGGAACCCGCAGCACCGTAGGTAGAGGCAATACCGCTACCTCCGAGGTAAACTCCAATTATCGATTTGCCGATCGTAAACAGCACTGAGGTGATGGCCGCGCCGATCCAAACATCATTCCAGGCAAGATGGACATCGGGCAAAAGTTTGTAAATTAAGGCAAAAAGCAGCGTAACTACGCCAAAGGATATAGCAAAGTCCACAATCTGCCAAATGCCGACTGGCAACTGCAGCCAGTTGTTCAACCAATAGCTGACGGCCGCTAAAATGGCACTAATTACTAAAGATACTAGCAGTAGAAAGCCTATGCCTAAAATCATCGCAAAAGACAATATGCGGTCTTTCAGGAATCCCCAGATGCCTCGTCCGGGAGGCGGTGAAACATTCCAAATAGTATTGAGGGCTTCTTTGAGATTAGTAAACACGTTGGAAGCCCCCCACAAAAGTGTAGCGATACCGACTAAAGTAGCAATCATACCCGACTTGGGTTCGGAGGCTTTGAGGATGAGTTCTTGGACGGTTTCAGCGCCATCTTTGCCGATTAAACTTTGGAGTTGCGCCACGATTTGACCTTGGGCTGCGTCTGCACCAAAGACTAAACCGACGATCGCAATTACGATAATTAGCAGCGGCGCGAGGGAGAAGACTGTGTAATAGGCTAGGGCGGCGGCTAAGGTTGGCGCTTTATCTTCTTGCCATTCAGTAAAAGTTTGTTTGAGCAGCGATATGACTGTTTTTAAGTTCACGGTCTTTGGTTTCCTTATAATTAGCGTTCACCAAGGGATTTTAATAGGTTAAGAGTTTTTTAGCCTCGGCCACAAGATAGATTGATCGATTAGCAAATTCGGAAGATTACTTTTATGTCATATCCCCAAACAACTGTTAACAACACCGATGTAAAATCGTCCAAAGAAACAATTTCTTGGGCAAAAATGAGCGCATTAGTAGCGGTGATCAATTTCTTGCTGGTGCTTTTCCATTTCAGTTACCTTCAGTTGCGCCCTGTTTATCAGAGCTATTTTCCCGGTTTAGTTAAAATTTATGACCCGATTAAAGGCATTGATTCGAGTTTACCAAATCCCGAATATGTGAAAACTGCTGACCAGTTTTGGCGAATTGATACGTTTTTTATTGGTTTTTTTGGGGCGGAGTTTTTGATTAAAAGTCTGTTCCACACCCGCCGTAAACCGGGGGTAACTTGGTTTGATTTTGTGCTGAGGCGCTGGTACGAGGTGTTTCTGGTGCTCCCGATTTGGCAGGGGTGGCGGATTCTGCCGGTTTTGGTGCGGCTGCATAAGTCTGGTTTGGTGAATCTCGATCGCGTAGTTACTCAAGTTACCTACGAACCGGTGGCTTATTTAGCCAATACGATGTCGGAATACATGATGGTGCGGTTTATCAATCAAGCTAAAAGTTCGATCAAACAGGGCGACGCGGCGCAGATGCTGCTGGCGCAGCAGCCGTACCTTCACGTCAATCAGGAAAATACGATCGAACAAATTACCAAGCGGATTTTGGATCTGACAATTTACAAAGTTTTGCCACAGGTGCAACCGGATTTAGAAGAATTGCTGCACCACAATTTGGAAACAACAATCAAACAGTCGGATTTTTATCAAATCCTGCAAAATTTCTCTCCGATTAACATTTTGCCTACTGAGATGACGGAACAGCTAGCAAATTACTTGGCTCAAACTGCTGTTGATGTGGTATCTACTACTTATGAAGACGATAAAGGTAGAAAAATTCTAGATAATTTCAGCCAAGAATTTAATCAAAGTTTGCGGCGGGAATTGCAAGATGAGAAAACTCTCGGGGAATTGCAGTCGCTGCTGTCGGATTTGTTAGAAGAAGTGAAGTTGAATTACATTCAAGGCGGGTTGAAGTCCGATCCGGTGCAGACTTTTACGGAAATTAACTCCCTCCGGGAAATAAGAGAGAGTTGATACAGCAATGAGTTCCGGTGGGGAGCGTGTCACTTTTGCGATGAGTATAAATACTCATGAACCCCACCATGACTTTTTTACCGATCATCAGTATAAT